>NC_016027.1:2190000-2450000 GCF_000182745.2 Komagataeibacter medellinensis NBRC 3288 | reverse complement strand
AATGGGCACGGGCGGGACAGCCTTGCGCCATGGCAACGGTGACCTCGACATGGGGCAGTTCCCCCCGCCCTGCCGGGAGCATGATGGCCGTATGCGCCAACGGCCGCATTGAAGGTTCGGTCAGTGGAGGATGCGTGGAAGGTGCCGTGATCGAGGAGGCCCGCACCGCGATGAAAATGGGCCGGCCTGCTTCTCTGTCCTATGGGGTCTCAAGCGATGATGCCTGGGTCGTGGGTCTGGCCTGTGGCGGCCTGCTGGATGTGTATGTGGTCGCCATCCGCAGCCCCGAACACCCACAGGGCACGCTGGAACTGGACATGCTGCAAACCGTGGCCGCAAAACGGCGGGCGCGCATTCCGGTCATCATGGCAACCGAACTGGCAACAGGCCGCACTCACCTGCTTTATTCCAATCCCCCCCGGACCGAACCGGATGCAGACGGGCTGGAGGCCAGACTCCATGCCCGGGCCATGGAAGCCTTTGCAACAGGCCGCAGCCTGCGGTTGGAAGATGATGCGGGCCAGACCACATGGTTCCTCCATCTCGTTCCCATGCAGCCGCGCCTGCTGGTTGTGGGCGCCGTGCATATTGCCCAGGTCCTTGCCCCCATGGCGCAGACAACCGGGTTTGACGTGACCGTGGTTGATCCCCGCACCCAGCTTGCCACGCCCGAGCGCTTTCCGGGCATCACGCTGCATACTGAGTGGCCGGACGAGGCGCTGGAGCAGATGGGGGTCGATAACCAGACCGCCATCGTGACCCTTACCCACGACGCCAAACTTGATGACCCGACCCTGCAATACGCCCTTGGTAGCGACGCCTTCTATATAGGTGCGCTGGGCTCGCGCAAAACCCAGGCTTCCCGCATGGAACGTCTGGCGGCAGCGGGTTTCACGCCCGCGCAGATTGCCCGCATCCATGGTCCCGTTGGGCTTGCCATCGGTGCAGTGGGGGCTGCGGAAATCGCCTTGTCCATCCTGGCCGAAATTGTGGCCGTGCGGCATGACAGACCCTTGGGGCGCATATCGGGCTGGACGTGAGCGGAACCTGCATGCGGGTTGCGGCCATCGTGCTCGCGGCGGGCGCTTCCAGCCGGACGGCACCCACACACAAACTGCTGGCCCCCGATGCAACCGGCCTGCCCATGATCGCTTGCACACTGCGCGCGGTTGCCGCCAGCAGGGCCGACCCGCTTGTTATCGTGTTCGGGCACCGCAGTACCGAAATCCATGCCGCCGCCCTGCGCGGCATCCCGCCCGAACGCGCGCACCTGTGCCTCAGCGCACGCAACCACGGCACGGGCCTTTCACGCACACTGGCAGCCGGCATACAGGCGGCTGGGCAGCATGACGTAGCGGGCGCACTGATCTGCCTGGGTGACATGCCACGGATCACCACTGCCCTGCTCGACCGCATGATTGCAGTCTTTGTCGCCAGTCCAGACCGCCCCGGCGTCATGCCGATTCATGATGGCAGGCGGGGAAACCCGATTTTATGGAACCGCACCCTCTTCCCGGCCCTCATGGAGCAGAAGGGCGATAAAGGGGCACGAGCGCTATTGCAGCAGTATGGGGCGGACATGCTGCGGGTCGAAGCCAGCACGGAAACGGTCGAGGATTTCGATACCCCGGCCCGACTGGTGGATTTCAGCCGTCTTTATACTGGCGGTTGACCTTGGACCGGACCGGCGCGAAGAGAGGAGACAGCACATGTGGACCACCCGCATGCCTGCCAACAAACCAGGACCAGTAACATGAGCAAGATCATCCGTACCGAACCAAACCCCATCCTGTCCAAGGTAGTGGAATATCATGGCTTCCTGTTCACGCAGGGATTCGTGGCGCGTGACCTGTCGGCCGACATCACGGCCCAGACCAAGGATATCCTCGCCCAGATCGACGAGGCACTGGAACTGCATGGCACCGACAACACCCGCCTGCTGCAGGCCCAGATCTGGCTGAAGGACATTAACGACCGGGATGCCCTGAATGCCGTATGGAGCCCGTGGCTGCCCAAGGGCGGTGCCCCTGCCCGTGCCTGCGTGGAAGCCAAGATGGCTCACCCGGACGTGCTGGTCGAAATCATGCTGATCGCCACAAAGTAATACATATGGGGAGACAGAAGAGACCGTGCGAAACATGTCACATTTTTGCAACTTTCCTGTCTCCCCAGAATCATTCCACTTCTGTTCTCCCTGCCTGTTTATGGGCTTTTTATGAGCAGAAAACAGGGAGCGATCGGTCCTAATAAAGAATTTATTCCTATTTTTTTATTAAGATGCCATTTTTGAGTTAAATATGCTGCGTTGCTGTTCATCCTTCACAGCGCAGGCTTGTCAGACTTGCACAGGGCTTGCTACTCGATGAACACGATGTGAGCCGGTTATTAAAGAATCACCCCAATGCGGTGGAGAGATTGTAGAAGATGTGGATCAGAAACCTGAAGCGTGGCGTCCTGCTTTCCGTTCTCAGCGCCACGTTCGGATTCATGTTTTCGGAACAGGGGCATGCACATACCACTACCCGGCATGCCAGCCACATCCATCCCGCTACAGCGCATGCGTCCGCCACGTCACACGGGCGCAGCAATATCCACCATGTGACCACCCGACGCGGGCATGTGCATGAACGCGGGCATGTAATCCAGTGCGTGGCTTTTGCCAAATCCGCATCGGATGTTGAAATCCGCGGCAATGCGGTGGATTGGTGGTATAACGCGGCAGGCCGCTATGCCCGTGGCAGCGCACCGGAAGCAGGCAGCGTGCTCAACTTCCGTGGCACACGCCGCATGCCGCTTGGCCATGTGGCGGTTGTGCGGCAACTGGTCAACAACCGCACCATCATCATTGATCAGTCACATTGGGGTCAGGGCGGCATAAGCCGTGATGTCCCGGTCATTGATGTCTCCCCCAACAATGACTGGTCGGCCGTGCGCGTGGCACTGAACAGCCGCAGCGGTGAATTTGGCAGCATCTATCCCACTTATGGCTTCATCTACGCCCGCCCGGCCACGAGTTCGGACGTGATGCTGACGACATACCAGAAAGCCATGCGCAACCCGACCGTGATGGCGCAGGCACAGACCCGTGGCCGCCACAACAACACGGAAGTGGCGGAAGCCCCCGAGGGCATTGCAGGCCACGCTTCGTCCTCTCTGGCCTATACGGATGATGTGCCGAATCGTTCTCTGCGTTAAGGTTGCAAAACGCTCAGGGCCGCCCGGCGCGGTGATACGGATGGCCTGCTGAAATAGCACGGGCACGATAAAGCTGCTCTGCCAGCATGCCGCGCACCAGCATATGCGGCCATGTCATCTTGCCCAGCGAAAGCGTATGATCGGCGCGCTGTACCACCGGGGCATCAAGCCCTTCGGCTCCACCAATCACGAAACATAATGGCCGTGGGGTTTCCACCCATTGCTCCACCATGCGCGAGAAGGCCAGGCTATCGTAGGTCCGCCCCCCTTCATCCATGGCGACAACAAGCGCGCGCTCGGGTAGAGCGGCCAGAATGGCCTGCCCTTCCCGGCGCTTGATTTCATTGGGAGCACCCCGCCCTTCAGCCAGTTCGGTCAGCTTGATGCGGGGTGAAATCCGGTTGGCGTAGCGCTCGAACAGGTCGCGCTCCACCCGGTCCTTCATGCGGCCAACGGCAATCAGGTGAAACAAGTTTTATTCCACCGGCGTGGGTGGCGCTTCCGGCGGTACATCTAGATCCGCACCCCACATCCGTTCCAGGCCATACAGCGCGCGCGCTTCGGTCTTGAACAGATGTACCACGATGTCGCCCGCATCCAGCAGTACCCAGTCGGAGCCACTGGCTCCTTCGGTACGGATGCGCTTCAGCCCGGCTTCACCCAGCTTGCGGTCGATATGCGCGGCCATGGCCGTGATCTGGCGGTCTGCAAGCCCGGTTGCAATCACCATCCGGTCTGCAAAAGATGCCCGTCCCGTCAGGTCGATCACGACTATATCTTCGGCCTTGTCATCTTCCAGGCTCGTAGTGATGATCTCAAGGAACTGGTCCACGCGCGGGTCGCTTTCACGGGTCTGGGTGGATGTAGGACCAGCCACGGCCGCCTTCTTGCGCGGCGTGCCTGGCACCTGCACGGCACTCCCCAGTGCGCCAGTGGTCACGCGCGGCTGCCCGGCGGGAAGGGTGCTGCCGGTACGGCGCTTGGCGCTGCCCTCGGCTGTAGGCTTTCTGGTTATGGCTGTTACTCCCGTCGGCGGCCGAAACTGGCCTGCGATGCACGTATTTCTGTAGCTGATATAGCGTTCTGTGGCGCGGGAAGGAAGACCCATGCCGGAGGTACGCACTGGGCAAGCGTGCCTGCCTCCCGCGCGGGGTGGCGCCAGCGGGCCAGCACATGAGCAACCTGCCCGTGCAATGCGGCACCATTATAACCCGGCCGCGGCAGGATCGCGAGCGGAACCATGCGGATGAGATCGGGCCAGCGCCGCCACCGCTCCATCTGGGCCAGGCCGTCCGCTCCCATCAGCCAGACAAACCGAACATGCGGGAAAAGCCGTTTCAGGCGCACCAGCGTATCTACCGTATAGCGCGTGCCCAACCGGCTTTCGATATCGGTAGCCACCAGTTTCCTGCCCCCGATACCCCGAATACGCGCCCGCACCCCCGCCAGTCGCTGCGCCAGCGGGGCCATGCCCGCAACTGGCTTGAGCGGGTTGCCCGGCGAAACAAGGAACCAGACCTGATCCAGCCGCAACTGGCGCAATGCCCTGCAGGCCAGTTGGATATGGCCTTCATGCACCGGGTTGAACGACCCGCCCAGCAGGCCCACACGCATGTGCCGCCCGTCACCCCGAGCGGGCAGCGCGCCGCCGCTGCCCCGCAACAAGGTCAGGGCCGGACCTGCCCCGTGCCGATCACTTCGTAACGGTAGGTGGTCAGCTGTTCCAGCCCGACCGGCCCACGGGCATGAAAACGCCCGGTGGCAATGCCGATCTCGGCCCCGAATCCGAACTCCCCCCCATCACAGAACTGGGTAGAGGCATTCCACATCACGACCGCGCTGTCCGTCCCGTTCAGGAAGGTGGCGGCCACCGTGGCGTCTTCCGTCACGATGGCCTCGGTATGTGCGCTGCCATAGCGGGCGATATGGTCCAGCGCGTCCTCCACACCATCCACCACACCAACGGACAGGACGGCATCCAGCCATTCGGTAGCAAAATCGGCGTCCGTTGCCGCTGGCAGGTCGGGTACGATGTCACGCGCACGGGCATCGGCACGGAAGGCGCAGCCACGGGTGGCCAGATCCTCGATCAGGCCGGGCAGGATCTTGGGCGCAATCGCCTGATCCACCAGCAGCGTCTCGGTCGCACCGCATATGCCGGGACGGCGCAGCTTGGCGTTGAGCACAATGCGCCGCGCCATTTCAAGGTCAGCTGCCGCATGCACATAGGTGTGGCACAGCCCTTCCGCATGGGCGAGCACCGGCACGCGGGCTTCCGCACAAACCCGCTCGACCAGCGACTTGCCGCCACGGGGAATGATAAGGTCGATCAGTCCGGCAGCCCCCAGCATGGAGGCCACATGCGCACGGTCAGCATCGGGCGGGATCTGCACGCAGTCCATCGGCAGACCGGCAGTCTTCAGCCCGGCCTGCATGGCGGCGTGGATCACCCGCGCGCTGTTCAGGCTGTCCGACCCACCACGCAGGATGACCGCATTACCGGACTTGATGCACAGAGCAGCAGCATCGGCCCCCACATTGGGGCGACTTTCATAGATCATGCCGATCACCCCCACCGGGGTGGCGACGCGGCGGATACGCAATCCATTGGGTCGGTCCCACTCCGCCATGACATGACCCACAGGGTCCGGCAGGGCAGCCACCTGCTCCAGTCCACGCGCCATGGCCTCGACCCGTTCGGGGTTGAGCGTCAGCCGGTCACGAAATGCGGCAGCCCCGGTAAAGGCCGCCAGATCACGCGCATTGGCCGCCAGCAGTTCGGGCTGGGCGGCACGCATGGCGGCAGCAGCGGCTGTCAGGGCATCATTACGGGTTGCCGTCGCACTGCGGGCCAGCACACGACCGGCCTTGCGGGCGGCAAGCGCCATGGTGCGGACCACGTCCGGCTGCGGTGCATCAGCCCGCACGGGGGTTGCAACAGCCTTATCCATGATCCGTTACTCCTTACAAAATGACTGAACCGGGGCGTCCTGTATCAAACATTAAAGCGGAACAGCAGGACATCCCCGTCCTGTACCACGTAGTCCCGCCCTTCAATGCGCAGCTTGCCCGCTTCACGCGCGCCCGCTTCACCATTGCAGGCGATATAGTCATCATAGGCGATGGTTTCACAGGCAATGAAGCCACGCTCGAAATCATTGTGAATGACAGCGGCGGCCTGCGGGGCCTTCGTGCCTTCGGTAATGGTCCAGGCCCGTGTTTCCTTGGGACCTACGGTAAAGTAGGTGCCCAAGCCCAGCAGGCGGTAGCCAGCCGCGATCACACGATCCAGCCCGCTATCCTTCAGGCCGAGGCCTTCGAGGAATTCCACACGGTCTTCCGCGCCAAGCTGGCTGACCTCAGCCTCGATAGCTGCGGAGACAACAACCATCGCCGCCCCTTCCGCTTCGGCGCGGGCGCGTACGCGCTCGGAAAATTCGTTGCCGGTGGCAGCCGAACCTTCATCCACATTGCACACATACAGCACGGGCTTGGATGTCATGAGCTGGAGGCGGCGCACCGCTTCCTCCTGCCCTGCCGGGATCGCCTCACGTGCGGGCCGACCTTCGCGCAGCGCCTCGATCAGCGGTTCCATCAGTTCGACCTGGGCTGCGGCCTCGCGGTCATTACCACGCGCTTTCTTTTGCAACGCCACGATCCGCTTTTCCAGCGATTCAAGGTCGGCCAGCATCAGTTCGGTCTCGATGATCTCCGCATCACGGATGGGATCGACACCCCCTTCGACATGCGTGATGTCGTCATCTTCAAAACAGCGCAGCACATGGATGATCGCATCTACTTCGCGGATATTGGCCAGGAACTGGTTGCCTAGCCCCTCCCCACGTGAGGCACCGCGCACCAAGCCCGCGATATCAACGAATTCAAGGCTGGTTGGCAGGATCTTCTGCGATTTTCCAATACGCGCCAGATTGGCCAGTCGCGCATCGGGCACCGCCACGCGGCCCACATTGGGCTCGATGGTGCAGAACGGATAGTTCGCGGCCTGCGCCGATGCGGTCTCGGTCAGGGCATTGAACAGCGTCGATTTGCCCACATTCGGCAGGCCCACGATGCCACAGTTAAAGCCCATACGCCCTTACTCCCCGGCCTGCGCGGCCATTCTTGTCATGAACAGTTCCGGCTCGCCTCCTGCCAGCAGCACAGCCTCATCAGCCAGCGTATCAAGCATCGGGTCAAGCCACTCGTGGTCCGCGCGGGAAAAATCACCCAGCACATGGCCTGTCACACGCTCGCGGCTGCCGGGATGCCCGATGCCAAGCCGCACGCGCCAGTATTCTTTCGTGCCCAGCATGCGGTCCATCGACCGCAGGCCATTATGCCCCGCAGCCCCGCCGCCACGCTTTACACGGATGCGCCCGGGAGCCAGGTCAAGTTCATCATGGAATGCCGTGATGGATTCGGCTGGCAGCTTGTAGAAGGCCGCCGCCTGCTGAACACTCTCACCCGAGAGGTTCATGTAGGTCATGGGCTTGAGCAGCAGCACCTTGTGCCGCCCGACCATGCCTTCGGCCACCTCCCCACGGAAGCGCCTGCGCCACGGGGAAAACCCGTGGCGCCCGGCAATCCGGTCCACCGCCATGAACCCGACATTATGACGATTCCGGCTCATCCCCGGCTCGGGGTTACCAAGACCGGTCCAGAGCAGCATCGTTTATCTCCTGTCATATTCGCGGCGGTGGGGGTGGATCAGCCCTCGGCTTCTGCCTCGCCTTCGGCGGCTTCGGCGTCTTCATCAACGCTGGGCGGTGCCACATTGACGATGACGAAGTTGTTGTCATGCAGCACGGGGGTCACGTTTTCCGTGCCCTTCAGGTCTGCCCAGCGCACGTTGTCGTGGAAGTCGAGCTTGGACAGGTCGGCAGTGAAGAACTCGGGGATGTTGGCCGGATCAACCACAACGTCCACCGTGTGACGGACGATGTTCATCACGCCACCGCGCTTCACACCGGGGGAGACTTCTTCACCCTCGAAGCGGATTTCCACTTCCACATGCACCTTGTGGCCTGCGGCCAGACGCTGGTAGTCCACATGGATCGGCGCGTCAGACACGGGGTGCAGCTGCACTTCACGCAGCAGGGCGTGCACGGATACGCCCTTTTCCACGGAAATATCATAGATGCGCGACCGCCAGCCGGACTTGTGCAGTTCACGGCGGACGATACGGGGGTCAAGCGCGATCAGGACGGGTTCCTGGCCTGCGCCATAGATAACACCGGGCACGAGCCCGGCACGCCTCGTTGCACGCGCTGCCCCCTTACCAGCCTTCGCGCGCGAAGAGACTTCGATTTTCGTGAATTTGGTCACTTGTCTGCTCCTGAAACAAAAGCGCGCAGGCCTCCAGGGGTGCCAGCGCGTGCGCGGCCTTTAACGGAAAACCGCGCCTGATGCAATCACCCCCGGCCTTCGCGCCCGGTTTTTCAGGAAAGGGCGCTCAGGCTCCAGACCGGCGTGGGGCCAGGTTCGGCCCACATCGGCGTGGCATTGGGCAGACGCACATTAGGCTTGAGGTGCATGGCCGCGCGCAGGGCGCGGAACATGGCGCCATGGCAGACGATCAGCGGCACGCCCTCATGCTCCAGCGCGCGGTTGACGGCCGAGACCGCGCGTTCGCGCAGGTCGGCAAAGCTTTCGCCATTGGGGGGGGTGTACTCGCCTGCGATCCAGCTGTCGTACCATGTGCCCATCGGCTTGCCTTCCTCGTCACCGAAGCAGACTTCCTTCAGCCCGTCATCCAGCGCCACTTCAAAGCGGGGCGCACCGTGGGCGGCAAGCTGGTCGGCCACGATCTCGGCCGTGCGGCGCGCGCGCACCAGCGGCGAGGACACAATGCGCACGATCGGCGCATGATCGCGCCAGTGCCGTGCCAGCAGCAGGCCCGCCGCCTCTGCCTGCGCGATTCCGGTGGCATTGAGCGGAATGTCCGTGCGCCCCTGTGAGCGGCCCTGTGCATTCCAGTCAGTCTCCCCATGGCGCAGATACCAGTAGGGCCGGGAAATCAGGTCGGTCATGGGGCGTTCCTTCTATGTGCAACCTCTTGGTGGGTAACGCCGGGCAGCGGCTACGGTCAATGCCGCCTTCAGTCAAACAGCGAGGAGACCGAGCTTTCATCCGAAATGGCCTGCATGGCGCGCGAAATCAGGGCCGCCGTGCTGATCTGGCGAATATTGGCCGAGTCCTTCACCGCCTGGGTCGCCACGATGCTGTCGGTCAGGGTCAGCATCCCCAACGGCGACTGCCCTATGCGGCTGACCGCGCTGCCGGTCAGCACGCCGTGGGTCACGTAGGCTTCCACCGCTGCGGCGCCGTGTTTCATCAGGGCTTCGGCCGCGTTGCACAGCGAGCCGCCGCTATCGACAATATCATCCACCAGAACGCAATAGCGCCCCCGCACATCACCGATCACGTTCATGACTTCGGACACACCGGCGCGCTCACGACGCTTGTCGATAATGGCAAGGTCAACATTTAGCCGCTGCGCCAACTGCCGCGCACGCACCACGCCTCCCACATCGGGCGAAACGATCATGAGGTTGTGGGGACCACCGGCAATGTCCATCGGCGGGGCCTCATAAGGCAGCGGGGGTTCGCCCTGCAGCTTCATGCGGCCGCGAATATCGCGCGTGAACAGAGGGGCAGCATACAGGTTGTCCACCGGAATATCGAAGAAACCCTGGATCTGCATGGCATGCAGATCCATGGTCAGCACGCGGTTCGCACCCGCTTCAACCAGAATGTTGGCAACCAGCTTGGCGCTGATGGGCGTGCGGGGACCGGATTTGCGGTCCTGCCGGGCATAGCCAAAATATGGCATGACCGCCGTGATGCGCCGTGCCGAACCCCGACGCAGCGCATCGAGCATGATCAGCAGTTCCATCAGGTTGTCGTTGGTGGGCGAACAGGTGCTCTGGATCACGAACACATCCTCGCCGCGCACGTTCTCGTGGATCTCGACAAAGATTTCCATATCGGCAAAGCGCCGCACGGTCGCATTGCAAAGCGGCAGACCCAGCTCCATCGCGACCTTTTCGGCCAGAGGCAGGTTGCTGTTACAGGCGACAATTTTCATCGTGTGGCGCTCCCGGGCGGCGATCAGGCGATGGGGCACCTGTTTTTTGCGCCCCTGTTCCTTAATGTGCCGCCTTCTAACAACCGGCACATGGACTGTCACCTGTCTATGCTGGGCAGTTGCCGCACATCAGCCCGTCGTTGCGTATCCGTCACACCGGTCCGCGCCGTGGCGGCAGGGTCACGCCGGGAAAGGGTCGCGTCGCCACGGGCGGGGTGGCGGGCATAGGCGTGCCATGGATCTCCTGCGGGGCGGCGGCATTCGTTTCAGGAGTGGAAACAACCGTAGCGCTGGGCATGGGTGGCCAGCCATCGGCCTGTCGTGCAGCCGGAACCGCAGGCCGGGCGGTCGCCAACCTGGTCCGGGATGCGGGTGCTACGGCGGGAGTGGACGCCACCATGGGTACCGGGGCAGCGGCGGGCGCAACCGGTGCCGCCGGACTGACAACCGGTTTTGCAATCATTTCCGGCGCAACCGCAGCACGCGGTGCAATTACCGGCGTGCTCGAAGCCACCGGGGCTTTCACCGCCGCCGGAAGCACGGGCGCAGACGGCACGGACGCGCCTGCGGCCGGGACCACGGGCGTACTGGCAACAGGCAACGTGGCGGTTGGCATGGTCGCGCCTGCTACGACCTGACGGGACTCGACAGACGTAGCGCGCGCGGACTGTGACGCAACGAACCGCGCTGGTGCGGCCTGCGATGGGGTTGCCACCGGCTGCGCGCCCAGCGTGCCATCCGCAGCTAGCGGCAGGTTCGCCCGGCCGGAATAGCGCGTTATGATCTGGCGGGCAGCACCAGCGGCCTCATCAGCGGCAGTGACCGCCACCTCTCCCCACTTTTTGTCAAGCGAATGGGCCGCGATATCATGGATCTGGGTGGCGGCACCTGCCTCCTTGCCCTGTGCATCGACCACCTGCCATGTCAGCACGATATGCTGCTGGGGGTTCAGCGAGGTCGTCGTGACCGCATCATTAAGCACCACGGAGCAGCGCACGGTGTAATCGGCCCCAGTGGCTGTATGGCGGATATCCTCATGCGCATCGGGGAAAGCGGCGATAAAGGCCTGCGCCAAGGCATGGTCGCCATCACCCGGTGCGCCGTGCACACCAGCAAAATAGACATGCGCGGGGCGGTTCTTGAGACTGTTGGGGTCCTTTTGCATCTGGGCGGCCTGGATACCGGTCAGCAATTCAGCCACACCCGGTGCCGCCCCCTGTGCTGAACGCGCGACGGCCTGCCCGTCGGCTGCCTGCCACTGGGCGGCGGGAACGGGAGCGCCTTCCATATGGCCGCGTTCCTCTCCCTTGGGGGTGATGACGGCATAGGTCGGCACAACCGCACCATTACGGGCGGCGGTGGTCATTTTCAGCCACCAGTCCCCAGGACGCACAGGCTGGCCCATGGCGGGCACGGACTGCGCCAGCAGGGCCTCGACCATAGCGTGTTGCCAGATCTGCGTGGCTTGCGCGTCCGTGCCCGAGGCGGTCGAGACCGGCACCGCCAGCCGCGCGGTCGGTGCCTGTGCCGCACTGCCCGCGCCGGTGGGGCGGAAGGGGTGCGGCATGCTCATGCAGCCACCAAGGGCACCAAGTGCAACAACGGCTGACACCATGACCAGCCGCCGGGCAGAAACTTCTGACATCATGATCCTATCTATATCGCCCGGCAGGCAATAACGGAAATCTGGTGGCCGATCGGGCCCCCACCGGCCAGCGTGCGGCGACGATGGCTGAAAAACCGAGCTTCATCGTGCAGGGTGTCGAGTCCCACCGCGGCAGCCTGCCCCACCCCGCAGCGCTCCAGTCGCCCCACGCAGTAGCCGGGCAGGTCGAACATGAAGTGATCCTTCCGCACGGCGGGCACGAAAAAGCGGGTGGCGGATGCATCGCACGCCAGCACCGCATCACGCATGTCCGGCCCCACCTCGTAACTATGGGGGGCGATGCAGGGACCGACCACGGCGCTGATCCCATCGGCCGCACAGCCCAGCGCACCCATGGCGGCCACCACCGACTCCACAATACCGCCACATGCCCCGCGCCAGCCCGCATGTGCTGCCCCCACCACCGTGCCGTGCGCATTGCTGAACAGGATGGGCGCGCAGTCAGCAGTAATTACCCCCAGTGCGAGGCCGGGCTGGCTTGTTACCAGACCGTCCCCCTCCGGCCCGGCACCTGTCGCCCATGGGCCGGTGACACTCAGGGTTCGCGCGCCATGCACCTGTGTCAGGCCCAGCAGATGCTCAAGCGGCACGCCTACGTACTGCGCCACCCGGCGGCGGTTCTCACGCAGTGCTTCGGGAGTATCGGCCGAGCGGGTAGAACAGTTCAGGCTGGCATACGGGCCGGTAGACACACCGCCCTGACGGGTAAAGAACCCGTGCCGGGCGGCAGCCAGCAGCGGCGCGCGCACGACCTGTGCATCCGTTATGGCGCTGTCCGTCATCATCATGTTCCCCTGTTGGGCGCGACCTCAGTCCCACGCCTGCCCGCAAAGCCGGGCAATCCGCCGACCAGCCCCGCCGAAAGCCCGAGCACGCGAAAAAGCTGGCCCATGTGCTCCGGCGCTGCAAGTCTTGCCGCTGCCACCCGCGTCTGTGCCGCCTGCCGTGGTGCCGCACGTTCAAGCTGGGCGCAGCGCGCGGCAAGCCCGAGTGCGGCCAGAAATGGTCCCTGCGGCACGCTGCCCCATATATCCACCCCCCCACACTGCGCGGCCCGCTGCGCGATGGAGCGGAAATCGACATGGGCGGTCAGGTCCGCCGTGCCGGGATCATGCAGCGGGTCTGCCGGGCGCCCACCGCGCAGGGCCTGCAGGCTGTCACCCCAGGCGGGGGCGTCGTAACCGTAATCAATCAGCAACGCCGCACCTGATGCGTGCCCCAGACGGGTGGCAAGAGCCTGTGTGAAGTCCAGCGCGGGCTGGCAGGTTTCCAGCACGTCCCCTTCTGGCACCGCGCGCGTGCCTGCCGGGTGATCGGGCGGAAAGGACACAGGCACCGCCACGAATGCACCATGCCGTACAAACCGTTCCGCCCAGCCCCCTACCCGCCGGATGAACTGGCGGATGGGCAGTGCATCAAGGAATTCATTAGCCAGGAAAATCATCGGGCCATCGGGCACGGTGGCAAGGCTGTCATGCCAGCACACGGGCACAGGGGCCATGCCATCCAGCGCGCGGGCCTGTATGCCGCGCAAGCGGGGCGAGGTCTCGATCAGGTGCAGCCGGGCGGCAGTGTGACAGTCCGGGGCCACGCGGCGCACAAGGCGCAGCGCATCGGCCATGAGCGTACCCCGCCCCGGCCCGGCCTCAACCAGAACAAAGGGGTCCGGCCTGCCAAGCTGCGCCCATACAGCGGCTGTCCATGCGCCCAGCAGTTCACCAAAAACCTGTGATATTTCGGGCGACGTGATGAAATCGGCAAACGGGTCACACCCCGCGTAGTAGGCGGCATTGGCCCGGGCCATGAAATGGTCCAGGCGTTCGGCCGCACCACTCACCGTGAGATCCTGCCATCCGCCTGCGCCGCATCGGGTTCGGCCATGACGGATGTGCGTGCGGGCCGCAGGCAGGCATTGAGCATCAGCCCCGCGCCGCCAATGGCCATGGGCACGCACAGCACCTGCCCCATGGTTACGCCAAAGGGCAGGAAGCCAATGAAGGCATCGGGTTCACGGAAGCATTCACACACCGTGCGCGCCACCGCATAACCGAACAGGAACAGCCCCGCGATGAAGCCCGGATGCTGGCGCGCGCGCAGGCTGCGCGATACACACCACAGCACGACAAAAAGCACCAGCCCTTCGGCAAATGCCTCATACAGTTCGGAAGGATGACGCGGTTGTGGCCCGGCATCGGGAAAGATCATGGCCCATGGCAGGGAATCGGATGCAGGCCGCCCCCACAGTTCGCCGTTGATGAAGTTGGCGATGCGCCCCAGCCCCAGCCCGATGGGCACTACGGTCGTGATCCGATCCGAAAAGGCAAGGAAACTCAGCTTGTTAAGCCGCGTAAATACGATCAGCGCAATGATCACCCCGGCCGCCCCGCCATGGAACGACATGCCACCGTGCCAGACCTGCAGGATATTGAGCGGATGGGCCAGATAATAGCCCGGCTGATAGAACAGGATGTAGCCAAGCCGCCCCCCCAGCACCACGCCCAGCGTTGCCCATGTCAGGAAGTCATCCACCTGCACGGTGGTCGCGGCGCGTGGCGGCAGGGCCACCAGGTGGCGCGCAATCCGCCACCCCGCCACCAGGGCGACGATATAGGCCATGGCATACCAGCGTATGACCAGCGGCCCGAAATGGACCATTACCGGATCGAACTGCGGAAAGATCAGGACAGGCAGCATCGGCCCACTTTCATGTCAAGGTTGTGGTGCATCGGGCACGATGCCCGGCGATAGGGGCCTAGAGATAGGGATCGGGACGGGCAAGGTAGCTCTGCACATAATGACTCACGCCATCCTCCAGCGTGGTGAAGGCGCGTGTGTATCCTGCCGCCCTGAGCCTGCGCATGTCCGCACAGGTAAAGGACTGGTACTGCCCACGCAGGCTCTCGGGCATGTCAATGAATTCGATCTGGCGGGCCACCCCCGCCGCATCGCACACCGCGTGCGCCAGATCGACATAGGTGCGCGCAACACCCGTGCCACAGTTGAACAGCCCGCTGACATGGCGGTGCTCAAGCAGCCAGAGCATGACATCCACCACATCGCCCACCCATATGAAATCACGCGCCTGCGCCCCATCGGCCAGGCCCGGCACATCGGAGCGGAACAGGCGCAGGGGCTGGTCCGCGCGCGCCTCGTCATACTTGACCCTGACCACCGAGATCATGCGCCCCTTGTGGTACTCGTTGGGGCCATACACGTTGAAGAATTTCAGGCCCGCCCAGGACAGACCGGGCAACTCGCCCCTGCCCAGCCGGTGCAGCAGGTTACTGTCGAATGCCTGCTTGGACCAGCCATACAGGTTAAGCGGGCTGAGTCGGTCCACCCCCGCCGGGTCATCACTGAACTGCTCCACCCGGTCCGCAGCGCCATAGGTGGCAGCGGAGGAGGCATAGATGAAACGCACGCCTGCCTGCGCGCACCACTCGGCCAACTGCATCGACAGGTCTACATTGGTACGCCAGACCAGATCGCCATCCGTAGCCGTGGTCTCGCTTATCGCGCCGAGATGGATCACTGCCTCCACATCCGGGCCGGTGGCAAGCCATGCCGCCAGCGCCTCGGGGGCGATGATCCGGGCGGGAGCGTGGTGACGCAGGTTGCGCCACTTGCCCGCGCTGCCCAGCCAGTCCACCACCACCGTCTCCACGCCGCGCGCATGAAGTGCCTCCTGCATGCACGAACCGATAAAGCCCGCGCCCCCCGTAATCACGATCACTGTCCCGCGCCCCGCCTGTTGCCTGGAAGTTGCCTGTCGTCTGGAAGTTGATGGTAGCAGCCTGTGCACGACCACGACTATCGTGCGGATAGCCTCGGGGCGGCAATGTGTCTATAGTGGTGCCTTTCATCGCGCCCGCAGTCTGGTCAAGGACACGGCGCGGTACGTTTATGGAGTATCCATTATGTCCGACAGGCCCCGCATTCTTGATGACCTTGCCGGCGTGGCCGGCGGCGCGTTCTCGGCCCTTGCTGGCGTGCGCGAGGAAATCGGTGCCATTGTCCGCGCCCGCGTGGACGAAACACTCGGCAGCCTGAACCTTGTGCGCCGCGACGAATTTGAAGTGGTGCGCGAAGTCGCCACCCGTGCCCGCCTCGCGCAGTCCGAAATGGAAAACCGGATTACCCGGCTGGAAGAACGCGTATCCGACCTGGAAGCCAGCCTGACCGCACCCGCACCCCACTCCGGCACCTGATCGTTACGGCCAAGCACAATGCTTGCAGCCGCTGCGCGCGCGCCATAGGGTAACGGAACGCTCCATGTCCTGATTCCCCGCAACAGGACACGGAACGGGTTGCAGAGACACGGAATCCTGCCATCGCGCCGGATTTCCTCCACGACGGCTTCGGGGAGTGCCACATGCCTGCTCTGACTCAGACAACACGCACACGCAATACGAATCCACTCGATCTGATGGAACAGATCGTAGGCGGATATGACTGGAATTTTGAACGTCGCAGCGATTCGGAAATGGCTGCCGAAGCACCGGGCAAATGGTGCGATTACGGCCTGTTCTTCTGCTGGTCGGAAGAAGTCAGTGCAATGCATTTCACCTGTACATTCGACCTCAAGGTCCCGGCCGAGCAGCGTCAGAACCTGTTCGAACTCGTGGCCCTGGCCAACGAGCGGTTATGGATCGGTCATTTCGGCATGGACCTGGAGCATGGTACCCCGGTCTTCCGCCATGCCGTGTTGCTACGTGGCTCACGCGGGGCCTCCATGGAAAGCCTGGAGGACATGATCGACATCGCCCTGACCGAATGCGAACGCTTCTACCCCGCCTTCCAGTTCGTGCTCTGGGGCGGCAAGAAACCGGCCGAGGCGCTGGAAGCCGCCATGCTTGACTGCGCGGGAATGGCCTGATGGATGCGATGCTTCCCCCCCTCCTGCTTGTAGGCTGTGGCAACATGGGGGGAGCCATGCTCGATGGATGGCTGAAGGAAGGGCTTGCCCCTTCCTTCATCATTGACCGGCACAGGCCCTCCGTTCCCGCTCCGCACCATCTGGTGCGCAGCGCGGATGAGGTGCCCGACAGCTTTCACCCCGGCATGATCGTGCTGGCCACCAAACCGCAGAAGGTCGATGCCGTCATGACCGCCATAGCGCCCTTCGCGCTGCGTGCGCCGGTGCTGTCCGTTCTGGCGGGGCGCCGCGCGGGCGATCTGACGGACTGCCTGACAGACGCCCTGCCTGCGGGCAGCCCGATGCCGCTCGTAATCCGCGCCATGCCCAACACCCCCAGCAGCGTCGGACAGGGCATGAGCGTATGCTATGCCCCGCCCGCCGCAACCGCTGCACAGCGTGCCCTATGCACGCGACTGCTGCGCGCCGTGGGCGATGTGGCCTGGATCGAGCATGAAGACGAGATGGATGCGGTAACCGCCATATCGGGCAGCGGGCCGGCCTATGTCTTCCTGCTGGCCGAACTGCTTGAAGAGGCCGGTATTGCCGAAGGACTGCCCCCAGACCTTGCCCGCCAGATCGCACGCCAGACAGTAGCTGGCGCTGGCGCGCTCATGGTACGCAGTGGCGTGGATGCCGCCACCCTGCGCCGTAACGTAACCAGTCCGGGCGGTACCACGCAAAAGGCGCTTGACGTGCTGATGGCGCCCGATGCATGGCCAGCTACCCTGTCTGCCGCCGTACGGGCGGCCGCCCGGCGGTCGCGTGAACTGTCGGGCGCGTTGCCCGTTTCATGACCATGCACGCCCACATGGCCTGCCCCCGCTGAACCCCTGACCCGGAAGACCTCGCTTTACTATGGACAACGACCAGTTTGACGCCACCCTTCTCCGCTCTGCCCTGGAACGTGCCGCCCTGCACGGGTGGCGCCGCACAACGGTCGTTGACGCTGCGCGCGATGTGGGACTGAGCCTGGATACCGCGCGCAAACGCTTTGCCTGCAAGACCATGCTCCTGATGACCCTGGGGCGTCTGGCAGATGAGGCCGCCCTGGTCGAGGATGGCTCCGAAGGGAGCGTGCGTGAAAAGCTGTTCGACATGCTCATGCGCCGCCTTGACGTGTTCCAGCAGTACCGCGAGGGCGTGCGCGCCGTACTGCGCGCCGTGCCGCTGAACCCGCCGCTTGCCATCGTACTGGGCGGTGCCACGGTGGAAAGCATGAAATGGATTGCCGATGCTGCGGGGATGGACACCACGGGCCTGGCCGGTGCGATGCGCCTGCAGGCGTTGCTGGGTGTCTGGACCCTGACCCTGCGCACATGGGACAAAGACGACAGCCAGGACATGGGCCTGACCATGGCCGCCCTTGACCAGGCGCTGGACCGCGCGGCCCGCTTTACCGGGCTGGGACCGGCCACCCCGCAATCCACCACCGCAGGCACGGCACACGATGCGGATACCGACCCGATGGTTGACCTGCCGCTGGAACCTTTCGCCTGAATGAGGAAACCGGGCGCTTCCCCCTTTACGGGAGCGCCCTTTAGACATTAGAACATCCCCGGATCATGCGAATCGCGTGATACGTGTCCTGCTGGGGCGTAGCCAAGTGGTAAGGCAGCGGATTTTGATTCCGCCATGCGGAGGTTCGAACCCTCCCGCCCCAGCCAGTTTTCAACATCTGAAAATCATAAAAACGTTTTTGATGGTGCTTTTTCAAAAAGCGTCAGGGCATACCGCCTTCCTGAAAAAAGCGGTAGCTGAAAACGCTTATTCCCTGAACCCTATGCCTGCACGGACACCACTGGTGGCCAGAAAGCCTGAGCAATATCGTTCTGGATCTGCCTGAGTTGGCGCTGGATCCAGTCCATGTATTCATGCAGGCCGCGCATGATGATGTCCTCTACCGTCTGCTCGACCAATGTCACACGCAGTTCTTCCACCCGCTCCTGACATGGACCGCAATGGCGCAAGCGGTATTCTCCTGCAAGTGACGCCAGCGCGCAGTCTACACCGCGCAGACTGGCGGAAAGCGAACGTGGGAAACCATCATTCTTGAGCATGAAACCCACGATATTGGCGGGCGTCATGCCTTCGGGCAGCACGCGGCGAAAAGCGTGATAGGCCGCAGCCGACCGCAGCACCGATGTCCACTGGCTCATATCAATATTCGATCCCACCCCTGCGCCACTGGGTAGCAGGGTATGGTATTTGATATCGATCAGCCGGGTAATCTGGTCCGCGCGTTCCAGATTCTTGCCCAGAATATAGAACAGCCACGCCTGATCGCGGTACAGTGTGCCCTCGGTAATGCCAAAATGGGTCTGGCAGTCCTGCTTGAGCCGGGTACACAGGGTGGAAAGATACCCCGCCCCCACATCATCCGGCCCCAGATCCATCACCCAGCGGGTAAAGACATTGAGGTGCATCCACATCTCGGTCGAGATCAGTGGACGAAGCACCCGGGCGTTCTCACGCGCACAGCGCGCCATGGACACGATGGAATCGGGGTTGTCACGGTCAGTAATGTAGAAGGACACGACACTGCGCTCTGTCGCGGCCTCGTGATGCTGGAAGAACAGCGCGTCATCGGCGTTGATGCGGATGACACTGTCCCACCCCGCATCCATGTTGCCTGCCTGTACGGAGGTGCTTGTCACCTCGATCAGCCGCGCCATGTTCTCCATGCGCTCCATGTAGCGCGCCAGCCACATCGTGCTTTCGGCATAGCGCGAGAGCAGGTTGCGCAGCCCCGGCAGCACGGGGGGAGGAAAGGCTGAAACCTGTGTCATGATGCCAGCACCCATGTATCTTTCGCCCCGCCACCCTGCGAGGAATTGACCACCAGCGACCCCTTGCGCAACGCCACACGCGATAGGCCACCGGGCAGAACCCATGTGTTACGCCCGGTTACGGCAAAGGGCCGCAGGTCCACATGCCGCCCCTCCACGCCCGCCGGGCACAAAGTGGGCGAGACCGACAGGCTGATGACGGGCTGGCTGATGTAATTGGCGGGATTGGCGCGCAGTAGCTTACGGAATTCCTCAAGCTGGGCCTGGGTTGCATGCGGGCCGATGAGCAGCCCGTAACCACCGGATTCACCCACCGGCTTGACCACCAGATGCTCTAGGTTGGCCAACGTATAGGTCAGCCCTTCCAGCTCGCCACAGATATGGGTTTCCACATTGGTCAGGATCGGGTCCTGATCCAGATAGTAGCGGATGATACGCGGCATGTAGGCATAGACCGCCTTGTCATCGGCCACACCGGTGCCAAGGGCGTTGGCCAGCGTCACGTTGCCCCGGCGGTAGGCATCCACCAGCCCCGGCACGCCCAGAAGGCTGTCGGGATTGAAGACCAGCGGGTCAAGGAAGTCATCATTGAGCCTGCGGTAGATGGAATGGACCGGCCGTGGGCCGCCCACCGTGCGCATATAGACACGCCCGTCCTCCACCATCAGGTCACGCCCTTCAACCAGCGGAATGCCCATTTCGCGCGCCAGGAACACATGTTCAAAATACGCGGCGTTGTAGATACCCGGTGAAAGCAGGACCACCTGCGGGTCGGCAACACCTGGGGGTGCCACCTCCGCCAGCGCGCGGTGCAGGCGGGGACCGTATTCATCCACCGGGCGGATATCCAGCCCGGTGGCAAGGTCGGGCATGAGGCGCAGCATCATCTGCCGGTCCTCAAGCACATAGGACACGCCCGAGGGCGTGCGGGCATTGTCCTCCAGCACCAGGAACCGGCCATCGCGGTCGCGCACAAGGTCGGTGCCGTTGATATGCACGTAAACACCGCCGGGCACATCCAGCCCCACCATGGCCTGACAGTAATTGGCGTTACCCAGCACAAGGTGCTCGGGCACCACGCCATCGCGCAGGATATGGCGATCATGATAGATATCGTGCAGGAACAGGTTGATCGCCTGCACGCGCTGCTGCACGCCACGTTCCACATGGTCCCACTCAAGCGCGGTCAGCACGCGGGGAATGACATCGAACGGCAGGACGCGATCAATCGCCTCGCGGTCGGAATAGACGGTAAAGGTAATGCCCAGACGGTAGAACTGTGCCTCCACAGCGGCTGCCCTGCGCCGCAGTTCGCCCAGATCGAAACAGGCCAGGCGATCACGCACCAGTTGCAGTCCCGGTGGCGGGATATCCCTGCGGTTGAGCAGTTCACAGAAAAAATCCGGAACGTCATACGTCGCAAACAGCCCGGCTGCCTGTGCTGCCATTTTCATATCATTCATGCCCTACCCCCGCTGGAGTGGAGGTGGATCAGGGGCGAAGGAATCATATCCACCCACCTGCCGTTAATCATTTCGATCCGTTACTACGGGAGCAAGAAAATCGTCTCTTGCCAAGAACGAATCTTGCACAACCTTCCCTTTCGGCTCCAAATCGCTGAAAAATACGATATTGCTGCCTCCGCCAATCCTGATAGCGTGGGGCAGGCACACGACAACCATGTCCGAACCGTACCATCGTCGGGTCTCGATGGCAGGCATGCGGGACTGTTTTACGGGGCTCAAGATTTCATGAACACGCATGCCATGCTGGTCCATCAAACACGTTACCACTACGACCGGCCCGTGCACCTTGGCCCCCAGACCATTCGCCTGCACCCCCTGCCCGGCTGTGCCAGCATGATTTCCTACAGCATGGACATCGCTCCCGCGCAGCACAACTGCACATGGGACCATGATGCATTTGGCAACCGCATTGCCCGCATCACCTTTGCCGAACGGGTCACGCATTTCGACATTACCGTCCGCCTCGCCACGGACCAGACGCCAACCAACCCCTTCCACTTCACCATCGCCCCATCCGCGCGCCTGTGGCCGGCCGGAGCGGAGACATTCAAGGACCACGCACCGGCACCTTACCGGCAACCCGCCTGCCCGCCCGATACACCGACCCCGCTGCTCGATGCGCTGGTGGCACGATGGCGCGCTACCGGGCCGCGCCCCGCTCTGGAAATACTGGTGGAACTGACACGCGCCATCGCCACCCGCATCGCCTACCGCATCCGGCTGGAGGCGGGCGTGTGGTCACCGGAGGAAACCCTGCGTAATGGCGCAGGGTCGTGCCGTGACAGTGCATGGCTGCTGATCGCAGTGCTGCGCAGGCTGGGTCTCGCCGCGCGCTTCGTGTCGGGCTACCTGTTCCAGCCACGCCCCGATGCGCCGGGACAGTACGGCGCTGAACTGCATGCCTGGGTGCAGGCCTACCTGCCCGGCGCGGGATGGATCGGACTCGATACCACATCGGGCCTGCTGGCGGCCCAGGGCCATGTGCCACTGGCCGTGGCGGCCACCCCCCATCAGGCCGCTCCCGTAAGTGGGCTGCTTGACCAGTGCGTCGCCACATTCGAGGCGGTGATGGAAACCTTCCCCCTACCTGCTGGCAGTCAGGTCCTGCCACTCCAGCGGCAAGCCCGTATCTCATTATGAAACTGTTTTTCTGCCAGTCATGCGAACAGGTCCTGTTTTTTGAGAATACGACCTGTGAACGCTGCGGCCATACGCTGGGCTACCTGCCACACGATACTGAACTCTATGCGCTCGATGCCATGGGAGACGGGCTGTGGCGGCCTCTGGGCGCAGGTACCCATCATGCTCCCCGCGCCCTGTGCGCCAACAATGCCCATAGCGCGTGTAACTGGCTGGCCGAACCGGGACAGGCCTACTGCATTGCGTGCAGCTTCAACCGCACCATCCCCAACCTGTCGGTGTCGGGCAACATGGCACGGTGGCAGAAGCTGGAAGTGGCCAAGCACCGGCTGTTCTATACCCTGCTGCGACTTGGCCTGCCCATGTACAACCGGCACCAGGACCCGGCCAACGGCCTGGCCTTCGACTTCCTTGACCGCCTGCCCGATGGCACACCCGCCATGACCGGCCACATGAATGGCATCATCACCATCGCCATGAACGAGACGGATGATGCCCAGCGCGAGAAGATGCGCCAGGAAATGGGGGAATACTACCGTACCCTGCTTGGCCATTTCCGCCATGAAATCGGGCATTACTACTGGAACGTCCTGATCCGCGACGCAGGCCCCGTGCGGCTGGAAGCCTGCCGCGCGGTGTTTGGCGATGACCGGCAGGACTATGCCGCAAGCCTACAGGCCCATTACAACGCCCCCCCCGGCCCCGACTGGCGTGGCCATTATGTCAGCCACTATGCGACGTCCCACCCGTGGGAGGACTTTGCCGAGACATGGGCACATTACCTGCACATCATCTCGACACTTGAAACCGCATGGGCCTATCGCATCTCCATTGATGCGGCAGGCGCGCACGCCCCGCCTCTGAGCACCAGCATCCAGCGCGACCCGTATACGGAAATGTCCTTTGACGAGATCACACAGGGCTGGCTGCCGCTGACCTATGCGGTCAACAGTCTCAACCGCTCCATGGGACTACCCGATTTCTATCCCTTTGTGCTCACGCCTGAAATCCTGCGCAAGCTGTCCTTCATCCACGACCTGGTCCGCGCCAGCCGCGTGGACTGAGGGGGATCAGTCCTCCGTCCCATCCGGGGCGACGGATACGGCGGTATCATGCATGGTGCGACAGCACGCCCGTAGCGTGGAAATGAAATTGGTCAGCAACGGCACATGCTGGCCTGCACGCATGGCAATGGCCAGTTCCGCGCGTGGCGCCTTGATCCCCAGCGAATGATAGGTCACGCCGCCCGAATGGATCTGGTGGAGCGAACGGGGCACGACCGAGACCCCGAGCCCTGCCGCCACCAGCGGTACGGTGGAGGCGATCTGCGGCGCCTGTTGGCCCATGCGTGGGGTAAAGCCGGCATTCTGGCATGCCGACAGGATCGCATCATGAAAACCCGGCCCCAGTTCGCGGGGGAAGATGATGAAGGGTTCATCCGCCAGCATTTCCAGTTCCAGATGCGGCCGGATTGCCAGCGGATGCCCCTTGGGCAGGGCCACCACCGTCTCCTCTTCCAACAGGGGGGAGACAAGAAGCCCCGCACCATCGGGCACCGGGGGGCGGACGATGGCGATATCAATAGCGCGGTCATGCAGGGCCTTGCGCAGGGCGGGAGTGTTGCTTTCCTCCAGATAGATGGTGACATCGGGCCAGACTTCACGGAAGCGCCGCACAGTTAGCGGGATCATGGGCAAGAGGGACACCGCCCCCGCCAGCCCCACGCGGATATGCCCCTTCTCGCCGCGTGCCAGACCGTGGGCAGTGGCCATGAACTGCTGCTGCATGCCCAGCAGGGCACGCGCCTGATCCAACAGCACCAGCCCCACATCCGTAAGCCGCACCCCGCGCGTCAGGCGTTGGAACAGCAGAACGCCCAGTTCATTCTCCAGATGCTTGATCTGCTGGCTCAGAGGTGGCTGTTCTATGCCTAGCTGCTCTGCAGCACGCGTAAAGCTTCCGTTCTCGGCAACAGCCACAAAATAACGTAAATGCCTTAGATCCATGCCACATATAAATTATATATGGGACGGCCTTTCAATATATATTTGACGAAATAACATAGCATGCGCCACGTTTCGCGCCAATCGTGCTGAGGATGAGTGCCAAACAATGAAAATCGGTCTGTTCATTCCGTGTTATATCGACGCATTCTACCCCGAGGCGGGAATTGCCACGCTGGAACTGCTGGAAAAACTGGGGCAGGATGTAGAATATCCGCTGGACCAGACCTGCTGCGGCCAGCCCATGGGCAATTCCGGCTGCAATTCGGACGCGGCAGCGGCGGAAGCCCTGTTTGTTCGTAACTTTGCCAAATACGACAAGATCGTCATGCCTTCGGGCAGTTGCACGCACCATGTGCGCGACAATTTTGATGCCATCGAGCAGACGGATGAAGTCCGCCACGTGCGCGAGAACACCTTTGAACTGGTGGAGTTCCTCCATGACGTGCTGAAGGTCGATGCCTTCCCGTGGGCGGAGTTCAACCACACCGTGGGCCTGCACAACAGCTGCGGCACACTGCGCGCGCTACGCACGGCCAGCATGTCCGAACTGGGGGAGAAGCCCTTCTCCAAACCGATGGACCTACTGAGCAAGGTCAAGGGTATCCGCTTTGTCACCCCCAAGCGGCCCGATGAGTGCTGCGGGTTTGGGGGCACCTTCTCGGTTACGGAAGAAGCCGTATCCGCGCAGATGGGCGTGGACAAGGTACGTGACCACCATCAGGCGGGGGCGGAATATATCGTCTCGGCCGATTCCTCATGCGTCATGCACCAGCAGGGCTGCGCCGAGCGCGCGGGCGTACCCATCCGCTTCATCCATATCGCGCAGATCCTGAACGGAGCAGCCCAATGAGTGACAGGCCGGTCAATCACGCCCGGGCGGCGGAACACTTCCTTGAAGACAAGCCCCACCTGCAGTTCCATGACGAACGCCTGTGGGACATGCGCCAGAAGCGCGATGGCCAGATGCACATCCTGCCCGAATGGCAGGAACTGCGCGAGGAAGCATCCCGCATCAAGGAACACACGCTCTCCCGCCTGCCCGAATACCTTGAGCAGTTCGAGGAAAACGCGAAGAAAAACGGCATCCACGTCCATTGGGCACGCGATGGGGCGGAGCACAACCGCATCGTGAGCGAGATCCTGAAGGCTCATAACGCGCACAACCTGATCAAGAGCAAGTCCATGGTCACCGAGGAGTGTGACATGCGGCCCTATCTTGAAAAACAGGGCGTGCGCGTTACCGAAACGGATCTGGGCGAGCGCATCCAGCAGCTTGATGACCAGTTGCCCAGCCATATCGTGGTGCCGGCTGTGCACAAGCTGACATCGGACGTGGCCAGGATATTCGCCAAGGATTACAACACCGACCCCAATATCCGCGACCCGCACCTGCTGGCCGAGGCCCAGCGCCAGGCAGCCCGCCCGGTCATACTGGGTGCCGATTCGGGCATGACGGGCGGCAACTTCGTAGTGGCGGAGACCGGCACGTTTGTCGTGTGCACCAATGAAGGCAATGCCGACCTGAGTGCCACGGTGCCCAACCTGCATATCGCCACCATCGGCATCGAGCGGCTAGTACCGCGCATGGCCGATCTTGGCGTGTTCGTCCGCCTGCTTTCACGCAGTGCGCTAGGTTCGCCCATTACGCAGTACACCACCCATTTCCGTGGCCCGCAGAAGGGTGGCGAGATGCATGTCGTGCTGGTCGATAACGGTCGTTCCGCACGCCTTGGCATGGAAGATTTCTGGACATCGCTCAAATGCATCCGCTGTGGCGCATGCATGAACACCTGCCCCGTCTACCGCCGCTCCGGCGGACTGTCCTACGGTGCCGTCTATTCTGGCCCGATCGGCGCAATCATTGACCCAACCTTTAACGAGCGCAAATACAGCACGCTTCCCTATGCCTCCACGCTGAACGGAAGCTGCACCAATGTCTGCCCGGTCAAGATCAACATTCACGAGCAGCTGTACAAGTGGCGCCGCGTGCTGGTGCAGCACCACGAAATGCCCTTCGTCAAACGTGAGATCATGCACATGGCGGGCAAGCTGATGGGCCAGCCCAAACTGTACCGCGCCGCCATCAAGGCGACCGAAGTCTCGCTCAGCACCATGCCGCGCTTCGTGCTGTATAACTGGCTGAACCCATGGGGCAAGCACCGCGAAAACCCCCATCCAGTCAAGCAGACCTTCAATGACTGGTACCGCAAGAACCGCAAGCCCGGTAAAGATGACGCACCGGAGGCCAAGAAATGAGCTCACGCGACGAGATCCTGCAGGCGCTGCGCGCCAACCGTCCCACGCCTGAAAACCATCCCCTGCCACCAGTCGCAACCCTGGGAGACATGGATGCCAGCAGGGAACGCTTCATCACCAGCCTGAAGATACTGGGCGGTGACGTGCTGGAGCCGGCAACACCCGGCGAAACGCTGGATGAAGCCATCGCACGCCGCCACCCCGATGCGAAGGTCATCTGCTCCAACGTGCCCGAAGCCCGTGGCACGCTGCCGGTGGAGAAGATTAGAACCCCGCAGGACGCGGCCATGATTGACGTGACCGTGGTGCGCGCGCCCTTCGGCATTGCGGAAATGGGGTCCATTTTCCTGAGCGAGGCTCAGTTGCCGATCAATTCATTCGCGCATCTGGGGCAGCATATCGTGGTGTTGCTGGCGGCCAGTGAACTAACGGCCAACATGCACACCGCCTATCAGCAGCGGCCGGAATTCCGCTCTGCCAATTATGGTGTGCTGATGAGCGGCCCCTCCGCCACGGCTGATATCCAGGGCGTACTGATCCGTGGCGCGCAGGGCGTGCGCTCGCTCTCGGTCTGGTTTACCTGACCGGATGGGACACCCCGCCTGTATAATGGCGGGGTGGCCTGCGGGATCAGACCGCCTTCTTGAGATTGGGACTTGCCTTAAAGCGTACCGTCTTGCCAGCCTTGACCTTGACCGGTTCGCCCGTGCGCGGATTGAGCGCCTTGCGGGCCTTGGTTTTCTTGACTGTGAACGTGCCGAATGAGGGCAGCGTGAAACCACCCTCACGCTTGAGTTCCTTGACAATCGCCTGAATCAGGTCAGAAGCAGCCTGATTGGCAGCAACGCCGGTACAATCAATCGAATCCTGTATAACGGCTGCAATGAAGGCTTTACTCATCGGAACGCCCTGCTCCCTGCTGGCTAAAAACGACTCTCAAAAATCTCCATTACCCGCATAGGAAGGACCTGCCGGCATGCTCCGGGCGGGATGGACGCGGCTTGTAACCCGCTGATCAGGGTTAGACCAGAAATTTTTTGTTATCACATGAAAATTCATGCTGTTGTCATCAGCAAGAACGGCATTCCTGACCAAAACACCCGTGCGGGTAGACAACACTACCCGACAGGGAAAAACCATATCGATATCGAATCTTTCCGAAATAAAAACATTATGCCGTAATATCAGGCGCTGGCAGCCAGCAGCAGAATCGCCTGCACACGCATGAACAAATGCCATCCGGCCTGCCCGGTACTCCCGGATCATTGCCGTCAGCTTTTGAAATTCTGTACCTTCAGGTCCGTCACACCGACAAAGGTGATCTTGGTACTGTCACCCAGGCTTACCATCGTATTGCCCCCGGCAATGGTGGCGTTATCCAGCATGGACTGAATGGTAGCCGGAGTCGCGTCAAAGCCGGACAGCTTGACAACATTGGCCGCCGACTTACCAAAATCCTGGATCAGGTCGTTGCCGCCATCCTTGCCCTTGATGAAATCGAACTCCGTCGTGCCGCTACTGGCCTTGAGCAGGTCATCACCCATTCCGGCCTGAAGCGTATCCTGCCCGCTGCCGCCTACCAGCGTGTCGTTCCCGCTGCCTGCTACGGCGTACAGTTTGCCGGTGGACAGGCCACCATCAAGCGTTTCGTTACCATTGCTAGCATAATAGGTGGTAGCGCCAGATGTATTCGCACTCAGGTCCAGACCCGCAGTGCCAAAGATGGTGGCATTGCCACCAGTCACGGTATCGACAATACCATTGGCCCCATCAAGGAACTGCAGTGTGCCCGACACACTGACCGAGATGGTGCTGGTATCCACACCAGACAGCAGGGTAGACGTGCTGGCGGAGATGGTGTCCCCGCTGCCCCCGGTCACACTCAGGCTACTATCGGCAGTAATGGAACTGCCGCTGACCGACTCTACCGCCAGCGCGCCATCGCCATTGATGGTATCTGCCTCGCCGCTTTGGATGGTGTTGACCTGGGCACCCTCATCTTCAAAAAATGTGGTGTTGATGAAGGCATTGATGGTGGAATGGCTGACATCCTGCATCACCTCGCCATCAACGGCGGTCAGGGTTATACCCCCACTATTGAAGAGGGGGGTCGTGCTGTTCGCGGCTGCCCAGTCACCCGTGACCGTGGGCGTGCTGTCAAAGGCATAGACAGTGTCCGAACCGGCCATAAGATGTACGTCATCGCTGGGCTTGCCGCTAAAGAACAGCGTGTTACCCCCAGCCGCATCATAATCCACGCTGCCGGTACCGGCATGGTAGTCCACCGTCCCGGCATCGCCATCAATGACAGTGGTGGCGCTGCTGCCCCCGTAAAGGAAAAGCTGCTGGTCCAGCACGGAAGACGTGGTACTGCCGATCTCGACCGCGCTGCCCGTCACATCATAGCTGCCCCCGGAAGTGACTTCCTGCAACTGGGCCGCCGCCGCATCATCCATACCATAATCGATCCCGGCAAGGCCCAGAAGGCGCGCTGCCTGAAAGCCGCTATCACCGAAATTTCCCTTAAGGGAGACAAGCTCCGTGCTGGCGACGTTCTCGTCCATGGCAAACTGGCCCAGCTGGCTCAGCGCGGCTTCTTCCCCCACATCCTTCAGCGCCAGTATGATGTCACTGCTATCTGGATTGACATCAAGCGTCAGCCCTGTGGCCCCGGTTACGGTCACGTTTCCCATCATGCATTCCATTCCTTCATACACGCTGGGGGTCTGGTGCATGCCGCCCCACCGCGCCGCTGATGTGCTACCGCCCATGCTGTCGTGACCGCAGCGCGAGCCGGGAAGCTTTCAGGACCGTAATTGTCAGGAAGGGGTTAAGAAATTCAGAATCAGACCTGAATTGGTTTAATTTGACGGAACGCGGCTTTCCAGTTCCTCTATCCAGATTCGGGCATTGCCATCCGACGGCGCGCGCCAGTCGCCGCGTGGCGAGAGCGCGCCACCAGCCAGCACCTTTGGCCCGTTGGGCATGGCCGAACGCTTGAACTGGCTGAAGCCAAAGAAACGGTTGAGGAAAGCCCCCAGCCAATGCCGGATTTCCGCCAGCGTATAGGCTTTCCTGCCTGCATCGGGGAATCCCGGGGGCCAGTCCCCCCGCGTGGCATCCCCCCATGCGTGCAGCGCCATAAAGGCGATCTTGGAGGGACGGAATCCGTAACGCAGCACATGAAACAGCGTGAAATCATGCAGTGCGTAAGGACCGATAAGTGATTCAGTGCTCTGTACCGCCTGCGCGGCCGTGGCAGGCACCAGTTCGGGCGAGATCTCGGTGGCAAGGATGGCATCCAGCACGGTGCAGGTCCGCGCCGTCTCCCGCCCATGGGCCATGACCCAGCGAATCAGATGCTGAATCAGCGTCTTGGGCAGGCCGGCATTAACATTGTAATGCGCCATCTGATCACCCACGCCATAGGTGCACCACCCCAGCGCCAGTTCCGACAGGTCGCCCGTGCCGATCACGATCCCGCCGGACTGATTGGCCAGACGGAACAGGAAATCAGTGCGCAGCCCCGCCTGCACGTTCTCGAACGTGACATCATACACCGCCTCCCCCCTGGCAAAGGGGTGGCCCATCTGTTCCAGCATGAGACGTGCTGCCGGGCGGATATCGATCTCGCGCGCCTGCACACCAAGGGCGGCCATGAGTTCATGCGCATTGTCGCGTGTACCGCTGCTTGTGCCAAAACCAGGCATGGTGTAGCCCAGCACCGCCTGTCGCCCCAGTCCACATTCATCGGCTGCCCGGGCCGCGACCAGCAGGGCATGCGTGGAATCCAGCCCACCCGATACCCCGATCACCAGCGTCTTTGCGCGCGATGCCAGCACGCGGCGCTTGAGAGCCGTAACCTGAATGGTAAAGGCCTCGTAACAATCCTGATCCAGAAGCGCCGCATCACTTGGCACGAAGGGAAAGCGGGGAATGGCGCGCCGCAGACCAAGATCCGTGGCGGGTGGCACCAGGACCAGGTCGATGCGCCGCCAGTCCTGCCCCGCCGCATGGGCGCGGTTATCGGCAAAGGTGCCCATACGCAGCCGTTCCTGGCGCAGCAGGTCCAGATCCACATCCGCCAGCAGCGTGACCAGACCGGTGGGAAAGCGCTCACTCTGCGCCAGTGTCGCTCCATTTTCAAAGATTGAGGTCTGCCCGTCCCATGCCACGTCGGTGGTGGATTCACCTTCCCCGGCGGCAGCATAGATATAGGCGCACAGACAGCGGGCGGACAGGGACTGGCACAGCAGCGTACGCGTGCGGGCCTTGCCGACCGTGATATTACTGGCGGACAGATTGGCAATGACCGTGGCCCCTGCAAGGGCGGCATGGACCGCCGGGGGCTGAGGCACCCACATGTCCTCACACAGTTCGGCGGCCATCACCAGGCCGGGCACATCGGGGGCATGGAACAGCAGGTCGGTGCCAAATGGCACCGTATGGCCCGCCAGCGTGACATGCCCGCCCCGTAGCCCGGCCCCTGCGGTGAACTGACGGGCTTCATAGAATTCACGATAATTGGGTAGGTAGGATTTGGGTATGACACCGACAACCCGCCCATCATGCAGGGCGATGGCGCAGTTGTACAGCGCCCCTTCCCACACCACGGGGGCGCCAACCAGCACCAGCGGCAGCAGGCCCGCCGTCTGCCGAGCCAGCCACACCGTCGCTTCCGTCACCCGGTCAAGCAGCACGTCCTGCTGGCGCAGGTCCTCAATCGCATAGCCCGATAGGCCGAGTTCGGGAAACACCGCCAGCACCGCGCCCGCCTGATGACAGGCCACGATGCCTTCATGAATGCGGCGGGCGTTTTCCATCGGATCGGCCAGCACCACGGGCAGGGTGCAGGCGGCCACGCGCGCAAAACCATGCTGGTACAAACCATGAAAACCTGCCGTACCCCTGCCTGCCGTCATATCCGCACCCCTGCACCGCTTTTGCCAAAATAACCATCCCGGATGAACCGGGAACGCTCTGGCGCATTGTTATGGGACGGATGGCATGCCCCCGTCTGTCATAACAAACCCTCTGAAGGAAACCGAATCATGGACCTGTTACGCTGGACCATCACATTCCTTGTCCTGGCCCTGATCGCCGCGGTCTTTGGCTTCAGCGGTATTTCCGATACCTTTGCCTACTTTGGCAAGATCCTGTTCTTTATCTTCATCGTGCTATTCATCCTTGGATTGATTTTCGGCCGCGGCCGCGGAACCTTGTCCTGACCTGCGTGCCGCGCCGCACGATGAAAATCAGCACCCCTGCGTAAAGACTGCCCAGTGCCGCCATGGATAGCGGCACACCGGGCACAAGGTAGGTCGGCGCGTCACACGGCTTGGCCGGGCGCGCTGGCATTGCGGCCAGACGCTGTGCGAAACTGCCACCATGGAAGACGGGGGCCCGGCATTCAGGCAGCGGGCTGGCCCACCATCCCTGCTCCACCCCCACATGAACAAACCCAAGGCCTACCGCCACCGCCAGCACCGGTATGCACAGCACCAGCACACTGCGTGCGCCATCACGCGGCAGGAAGGCGGCCAGAAGCCCCAGCACCGCCACAATACGGTAGGGCCAGCGCTCCCACAGGCACAACCCGCAGGGCACATGGCCCAGCACGTATTCACTCCACCACGCAACCCCAAGAGCAGCCGCACCGGCCACCACCATTAACACGGCAGTCTGTCGCATGGTGCTCAGGACCGGTCCGCGACGGGGGCCGCTTCAAGCGCGTTCAGGAAATCGGCCGCCCAGCTTACGGCTGTCGTGCTGCTGACCTCCCGCTCAAGCACCTGCCAGCGCGTGCGCCGTTCCGCCAGCCCCATGGTCAGGGCCGCATGCAGGGCATCGGCAATCTCATCGGGGTCATATGGGTTGACCAGAATGCCCTCATCCATTTCCGGCGCGGCACCGGCAAAATGCGACAGGATCAGCACACCGGGATTGGCAGGGTCCTGGGCTGCGACATATTCCTTGGCCACAAGGTTCATACCATCGCGCAGCGGGGTAATGAGGGCGGCCTCCGCCCGGCGGTAGAAACCGGCCAGCACTTCGCGCGGGAGCGGGCGGGTGATATAGCGGATTGGGGTCCAGTCAAATTCGGAATAAGCGCCGTTGATGCGCCCGGTCAGTTCATCAAGCTGGCGGCGCAGCTGACGGTATTCTTCGACACTACCGCGCGAGATGGGGGCCACCTGCAGGAATGTAACCTTGCCCCGATGCTCGGGGTAGCGCGCCAGAAGCGCTTCATAGCCACGGAAACGCTCAGGTAGGCCCTTGGAATAGTCCAGCCGGTCCACGCCCAGCACCAGCTTCGCCCCGCGCAGGCTGCCTTCCAGCCGCTCGACCTCAGAACCTTCCATGCTTTTTTCCGCCTGTGCGCGGAACTCATCAGGGTCGATCCCGATGGGGAATGCCTGGCCACGCGCGGGCAGGCCGTTGGCTTCAAGTGAATGATTCAGGTTCGCGGCATCTTCCGGCGTCTGCACGCCGACAAGGTCGTAGCTCTGCATGTCTTCCAGCAGCAGTTCGGCACCCGGCAGAGAGCGCACCAGACTCCATGGCGGGAACGGAATATGCAGGAAGAAGCCGATCCGGCATGTCACACCGAGGTCACGCAACGCCTGGCCCAGCGGGAACAGGTGGTAGTCGTGCACCCATATCACGTCGTCAGGCCGCAGCAGCGGCAACAGCGTGCGGGCAAACATGGCGTTGACCGCCAAATAGGTCTCCCAGTCCGTGCGGGAGTAGTTCATCAGCCCGACACGGTAGTGAAACAGCGGCCACAGGATGCCGTTGGAAAAGTTCTGGTAGAACCCCTCATACTGCAGCGGCGTCAGGTCGATGGTGGCATAGGTTACGTTATCAATCTGGTCCAGCCGGGGCACAGGGTCACCACCATGCAGTTGCACCTGCTTGCCCGACCAGCCGAACCACAAGGATTCCCCCTCGCGCAATGCATCCTTCAGGCCTACAGCCAGGCCACCGGCCGGCTGGCTGCGCTCACGCGGCGAAGGAACCCGGTTTGAGACAATAATCAGCCGCCCCATGCGTTATTGCCCCCCTGTGCCAGTTGGGCAAGCCACCCACGAAAGGAAGCAGGATCGGGGAAATTGGCGGGAATGCGAAAGCCTACTCCCCCCAGATGCACCGCCATGCGGATGCCATCCTCATCCGTCACGTCATCGCCCACGAAAATCGGGGACCGGCCTGCAAAAGGCGCTGCCTGCATGAGCACTTCCACCGCATGGCCTTTGTCTATGCCGGCAGGACGGATTTCCCACGCCATCTTGGCCGCCTGCACATGGAACGCGCCGCCGGTGGCCGACACCCATTCATCCGCGATCTGGCCCAGCGCTTCCCCCGCATCGGGTGCGCCACGGTAATGCAGCACAAGGCCAGCCTTCTTGCGCTCGACGCGCATGCCCGGATGAGCCTGCGCCAGCCTGTCGGCCTGTTCCAGCCAGGTCTGGGGCACGGGTGGCAGGTCGGCCCGTTCAACGGGCTGACCCGGAGCGTGGCGGATGGCGATGCCATGTTCGCCCGCCACCGCATAGGGCACGCCGGGCAGGAAATGATCGATCTGCTCGATCGGCCGACCGGATATGACGGCCAACGCATTCCCGCATTTTTCCCGCAGACGCTTCAGCGTATCGATCAGACCGGGGGCAACGACCACGGATTCAGGCGTGGGTGCGATATCAACCAGCGTACCATCAAAATCCAGCAGGAACGCCGCACGAGCGGGCGGAGGCAGCTGATCGAGCGAAGGAAGGGAAGGTATCTTGCTCATGATTGTTCTAGCCTCTGGTAAAGCTGGGGAATACGCAAGCCCGGAACCGCGCCGGACAGGCTTGCAGCATTGATACGATAAAAACTAAACTATTTTCTAATGCAGCATCAGCGGGGCTGCCCCTTCGTCTGCCGGATTGGCTGGCAGCGGCGGCGAGAGCGGGCGCGCAACAGGCGCCACGGGCGGCGGCGTATCGGGCGTACCTGCGGCGGGCGCCACAGTGCCATCTGGCATGGGAGACGCGGCCTGGGCAGCGCTGGGGGCCTGGCTTGCCGCCAGTGGCGGCGGGATGGGGGCCACCATATCGCCCGCACAGCTGGCAAGCTGCACATCATAAAGCGGGTTCTGGAACACGCCCGTGGCCGGTTCGGCAATCGCCATCCAGCCCTGAAAGGCGGCCATGCCCTCATGCGCATCATGAACTTCCAGCCATGCCACACTATCGGCCGCCAGCGTGGCCGGGCGCTGGAGGCAGGAGGCGGCATGCAGCGTCAGGCTCTTGTAGGGCACATCCTGCCCCACCGGAATCTCGACCAGCTGCACATGGGCATCAAGCTTGTCCAGCACCCGCACTACGGCAATGCTGCGGCCCTGCCACATATCGGGCGCGTACATGGCCGGTGGCGCCAGCCAGTCGGCGGCGGCAGCCGCACCGGGAAGGACAGCAAGCACAAGGGCAGGCAGGCATGGGAATACGGTGCGCCTCATGCCTTCGGGCTCCGCAGGCCATCCACAAGGCCATGCAGGATCTGGCGCATCGCCGCCTCATCCACACCCATTATGATCGCATCCTCAAACGCATCGCGCAGGATACCCTGTAGTTCGGCATGGTTTTCACGCAGTACCAGCAGCTTGTCACGGCATGAGACCGGGGTACCATCGGGCTGCGGCCAGATTTCAGGCATTGTCACGCCATCATGTCCATCATGGTTCATGGTGCGACATCCCCGGCGGGGGGAGCAGGGGCCTGCGCCGCCTTGTCCTGCCGGTTCTTGGTCAGGGTATCGGTCACGGAGAAGATGAATTTGCTGAGCAGCTGTTCAAGGCTGATGGCCCCCTGCGTCTGGCCGATCGTGCCGCCGGGGGCGAGCATCTTTTCATCCCCACCGGGTGAGAGGGCGATGTATTTACCCCCCAGCAGGCTGTCGCTGGTAATGATGGCCGCCGTATCATCGGGCAGCTTTATGTCGGGGCGCACCGTGAAGGTGACCTGTGCGGCATAGGTTTTGGGATCGACCCGTTCATCCACCACATGGCCCACCGTAATGCCGGCCAGCCGCACATCGGAACCGGTAGACAGGCCATCGATATGGGCAAAGCCCGCATTCAGCCGGTAGCCGGTCTCGTGCGTGCGGCCTTTGTCCAGCACGGCATAGGCCAGCATGCCGGCCAGCACGGCCAGCACGGCAAAACCGGCAAGGAGTTCCGCTGGCTGGTGGCCCGCGCGCCCTGAAACAGCAGCAACCATGGTGACAATGCTTCCCCAATGTCCAATGGCGGGCACCCTAGCAGGTTACGCCACGGGTTTCATCCCTCGGGGTACCATGCCTCATAATCACTGGTGGTAGAAGCCCGCTGCCCGCCGCGCAGGTCACTGCCGGGGGGGTGATAGGCCGCTGCCGTGCCGGTCTGGTTGGGCTGCCACTGCTGCTGCCAGGGCTGGCGCGCGCTTTCGGGCAGGGGGGTGGCATCCATATGGTGCAGCCAGCCCCACCATTCTGGCGGCACGGCGGATGCGTCCTCGCCCTTGTGGTATATGACCCAGCGCTCGTGGCGCTTTTCCCCGCCGCCGGTGCGGTTGGGAGTGCGGGCCTCATAATAACACCGGCCATCGGCGTCCCTGCCGACCAGCCGCCCCCTGAAACGGGTATAGATACGGGTGCCTAGATTTGCCATGCCCCAAGCCTAGTCCGCGCGGGCACGCACGGTCCACGTGGATATGCACTTCCGCCCCTCACATCTGCGGGATCGTGCCCATGTAGCGGGACGGGCGGCGGCTCGCAGCTTTCCACTCACGGGAAGTTATCCCCCATATCCACTGTACCCAGTGGGATGTATAGTTGCGACTCCGCCACAAACGGGTTCCGCAGCACTGCCGGCCACCGGTAAAACGGAAGGCATGACAGCACGAAGCCACTGGAACGGCGTGCGCATGCGGACGGTAGAGGCCGCAGCGGACCCTGACGACGCGCCACGTTCCGTTACCCTGCCCGCCGACTGGGATGACACGGCAGCCGAGGCCCTGGCCCGACTGACTCCCGGCCATGGTCCCGCCAGCCTGCCCGATGAGGCGGCGCACTGGATAGATGACCTGTGCATGGATAGCACGGCCGGACCGGCCGTGCGCCCGGTGGCACGCGCGCTGTCGTGCCTGCTGCTGATGCGCCAGGCCGCTCCCACACAGGATCTGTGGCATGGCCATCATGACCGCAGGCCCGGCTTTGTGGTCAACCTGGCTGCGTTTGTGGAAGCCGACAACAGCTTCATGGCGCGTGACTTCGTGGCAGCACTCCGGTTGCTGGCACGCATGCTGCGTATGATCGCGCAGTACAGGCAGCCCCTGTGCAATGGCGAACTGCCCCTGCCCGACCCCACGCAGCGGACAGCCTCCCACCTGCGCGCCGTTCCCCCCGCCATGCCGCCGCAGCCCCCCTGCGTTGCCGGTTCCCTTTTGCTGACCAACCTCGATGCCTGCCTGGCCGGGCTAGGCTTCGATTATGATAGCGAGTCCGGGCGCGATGCTGCGTGCAGCATCGTGGCGCTGGCCACCCTGGTAGCCCATGCGGGCGAGGGTGCGGACGCCATGCCCCTGCCCCCCGTCCGCAGCATCCTGCCCGGTGTGAGCCAGATTGCACGCAACGTGTGGCAGGAAGCCGCGGTGGAAATCGACCAGCCCGCCGCACGGGTGGAAACCGGCTTTTCCACCTCCGGCCCGATCGACGCGCTGCTGGGCGTGGAAGCCTGCGGTCTGGCCCCCGTGTTTTCCCCACTGCGCCCGGATGGGCGGCTAGCTACGAGCACGCTGGCCCGCCTGGCGTGCAGGGGCCTGACGCTGGAGGCCGCCTTTGCCGCAACCCTTGCGGGCGAGAGCGTGCTGCCGTTACCCAGCGCCGCCTCCCACCAGGCCATGCACCGCGCCCTGAGCGGCTTCGTGGACCGCGCGCCCCCGCGCCCCGACGCCACGCGCGATGTGCTGGCCACCCGTGCGGGGCTGGAACGCGGCGTGCGCCGCCCCCTGCCCGCCCGCCATGGCGGCTTTACGCAAAAAGCCAGCGTGGGCGGCCACCGCCTGTTCCTGCGTACGGGTGAATACGCCGATGGCGCACTGGGCGAGATCAGCCTGACACCCACGCGCGAAAGCCCGATGGTGCGTGGCCTCATGGACACGCTGGGCCAGGCGGTCAGCATCGGCCTGCAGTACGGCGTACCGCTGGAAAGCTATGTCGAGGCCTTTGCCTACACCCAATTCGGCCCCGCCGGCACGGTGGAGGGCGACCCGGTTGCATCCTATGCGACATCCATGCTGGACTACGCCTTCCGTGCCCTGTCCGATGCCTATCTGGGCCGCAGGCTACCCGATGCCCCGCATGAGGAAATCATGGCGGACAGCCCCGCCCCCATGCTGCCGCTTGACCTGCCCGGTTCCGGCAATGACGATGGCGATGACACACCCCCACGGCGGCGCAGGCTGCGCCTGGTCGGCTGATCCAGCCTGACGTGACTGCCCGCCCCCTGATGAAGAAGGACGACCCGATGCCCGACACCACGCCCGAACAGCGCCTCAAGCAGCTTGGTATCATCCTGCCCACTCCCGCCTCGCCTGTTGCCAATTACGTCGGTACCGTGATCAGCGGATCGTCGCTGGTGGTGTCGGGTCAGTTGCCGCTGGTCGATGGCAGGCTGCTCACTACCGGCAAGCTGGGTGGTAGCGTGCCGGTGGAACTGGCGGTCGAGGCCGCACGCTACAGCATGATCAACGTGATCGCGCAGGTTAAGGCCGCCCTTGGCGACCTCTCGCGCGTGAAGCGCGTGGTCCGGCTAGGCGGATTCATTGCCTGCACGCCCGATTTCACCCAGCATGCCACGGTCATGAATGGCGCATCCGACCTCGCAGTGGCGGTGTTTGGTGATGCGGGCCGTCACGCACGCTCCACCGTGGGCGTACCCTCGCTGCCGCTCGATTCGGCCGTTGAGGTCGAGGGGCTATTTGAAATCGGCTGAACACGGATGTAACCCACACGGCAGGGAGCCTGTCATGACCCCAGCACACCACGCCGCCCTTACCGCGCAGTGCCCGTCATGACCGGCACCACCATGATCCTACACCGCAGGATTGCGGAAATCCCGGCACACGAGTGGGATGCCTGCGCGGGGGATGACAACCCCTTTGCCAGCCACGCCTTCCTCTCGGCGCTGGAGGATAGCGGCTCCACCGGCCCTGCCACGGGCTGGCTGCCCCAGCACCTTGCCCTGCGCGATGGCGCGGGCCACCTGCTGGCGGTGGCCCCGCTTTACGCCAAGGGCCATTCCTTTGGCGAATACGTGTTTGACCAGCAATGGGCACAGGCCTTTACCCAGGCAGGGGGGCAGTATTACCCGAAATTGCAGGTGGCCGTGCCCTTCTCCCCCGTGCCGGGGCCACGCCTGCTGGTGGGTGAGGTGCCCAATGCCGATGCCCGCCGCCTGCTGGCCGGCCGTGCGCTACAGCAGGCGTGCAGGGAACTCGATCTCTCCTCCATCCACGTCACCTTCTGCACACAGCATGAATATGACCTGCTGGGCGAAAATGGCTGGCTACAGCGCCTTGGCGTGCAGTACCACTGGGAGAATGCCGGCTACGGCAACTTTGATGATTTTCTGGACGCACTCGCTTCACGCAAGCGCAAGGCCATCCGGCGTGAACGGCGCGATGCCAATGCCTGCGGGCTGACCTTCCATGCCTATCGTGGCGCAGAGATTACCGAAGCGCTATGGCATGATTTCTACCAGTTCTACCTCTCCACCGTGGACCGCAAGTGGGGCAGCGCCTACCTGCAGCCCGGCTTCTTCCCGCTGCTGTCAGAACGGCTGGGGGATAGGGTCGTACTCATGGTGGCGCGGCAAGACGGCGTACCGGTGGCAGGCGCACTCAACCTGATGGGGCGCGATACGCTGTACGGGCGCAACTGGGGGCGGCTTTCGGGCCATGACTGGCCCTTTTTGCATTTTGAGTTGTGCTATTACCGCGCCATCGACTTTGCCATCGAACACGGTCTGAAACGGGTGGAAGCCGGTGCGCAGGGCGAGCACAAGCTACAGCGCGGCTACCGGCCATGCCTGACCCATTCCGCCCACTGGATCAGCCATCCCGGCCTACGTGTGGCGGTGGCTGAGTTTCTGGGCCATGAACGCGCGGCCATCATGGCCGAACTGCCTGCCCTTGATGCCATGACCCCTTACCGCGCTGGGTCATGAGGCTGTGATGATACATGTCATGCCCGCACAGAAACGGATGTGATAACTTACGTTCTCCTGCACACGTCCAGTTATAGAGACTGCCTGAAAACAACCCATTGATAAGAAATGATAAAAATTCAAAATACTGTCTTTTTCAAAAAGGCGGCGTCTTTTGAAATTTTCTCATGAGTGCGGGATGGTCTTCAGGCAGGCTTTTCAAACAGCTTCCAAGGAGCGGACCATGTACGCAATGCGGCTGCTTGCCCCCCATACCCCCCTGCAATGGACCGAACTGCCCGACCCGCAGCCGGGGCCGGGGCAGATCCGGGTCAAGGTCGGGGCGTGCGGCGTATGCCGCACCGACCTGCATGTGGTGGATGCCGATCTGCCCTTTCCCGGTCACGCCCTGACACCGGGGCACGAGATCGTGGGCCGGATCGACGCGCTTGGTCCGAATGTGGAGGGGCTGCACATGGGCCAGCGCGTGGGCATTCCATGGCTGGGCCACACCTGCGGCTGCTGCCACTACTGCGAAACCGACCACGAGAACCTGTGCGACCACCCGCTGTTCACCGGCTACACGCGCGATGGCGGTTACGCCACGCTGGCGGTGGCGGACGCGCATTTTGCCTTCCCCCTGCCCGAAGGCGATGACGACGTGGCCACCGCCCCCCTGCTGTGCGCGGGACTGATCGGCTGGCGCTCGCTGGTCATGGCGGGCAAGGAGGCACGCAGCATCGGGCTTTACGGCTTTGGGGCCGCAGCCCATATCATTGCACAGGTGGCGGTGTGGCAGGGGCGTTCGGTCTATGCCTTCACCCGTCCTGGCGATACGAAAACACAGGAATTCGCCCGCTCCCTGGGCTGCACATGGGCTGGCGGATCGGATGAAGCCCCACCCGAACAACTGGACGCCACCATCATCTTCGCCCCCGTGGGCGCGCTGGTACCTGCGGCGCTGAAGGCCGTGCACAAGGCCGGGCGCGTGGTATGCGCGGGCATCCATATGAGTGAAATCCCCGCTTTTTCGTATGACCTGCTGTGGGAGGAACGCCAGATTGTATCGGTCGCCAACCTGACGCGACAGGACGGGCTGGACTTTCTGGAAATCGTGCCACGGGTGGGAATCCGCACGACAACAACCCCCTATCCCCTGCGTGATGCCAACAAGGCACTGGATGACCTGCGCCATGGTCGCTTTGAAGGGGCGGCCGTTCTGGTGCCCTGAAGGTTGCGGGCAGACAGCGTAAAATGCCCTGCCCGTTTATTATTTCTGGCTTTTGGAGCAATCATTCTTTATGGACCGGCGTTCTCCCTGACGCATGAACACGGGCCGGCGGCCAGTTTCCTTCCTGCGTCGCCCATGTTCTTCATGCTTTGTCCGGATTGCCCGATACATGTCGTTTCCTGAAACCCACCCCGCCCTGCAACGCGCGCTGGACGAGCGTGGGTACGATAATCCCACTCCTGTCCAGACTGCCGTTCTGGATGTTGCCGCCGAAGGGCGCGACCTGCTTGTTTCCGCCCAGACCGGGTCGGGCAAGACCGTCGCCTTCGGCCTCGCCATGGCCGACACCCTGCTGGGTGGGGCCGAACGCTTTGGCCCGGCGGGTCCGCCGCTGGCCGTCATCATTGCACCCACGCGCGAACTGGCCATGCAGGTCACGCGCGAACTGACGTGGCTGTACGCGCCTGCTGGCGGGCGGATCGTCTCGTGCATTGGTGGTATGGACGCGCGGCGTGAAGCCCGCGCCCTGCAGATGGGTGCCCATATCGTGGTCGGCACGCCGGGGCGGTTGTGCGATCACCAGTCGCGTGGCCGTCTGGACATGTCGGAATTGCGCGTGGTCGTTCTGGACGAGGCGGACGAAATGCTCGACCTCGGCTTCCGTGACGAGCTTGAGCAACTGCTCGACGCCATGCCCAAGACACGCCGCACTCTGCTGTTCTCGGCCACCATTGCCAAGGAAATCGCGTCCCTTGCGCGCCGTTACCAGAACGACGCCGTGCGCATCGACACCCTGTCGGGTGCCAAGCAGCATGCCGATATCGAATACCGCGCCATCGTGGCCGATGCGCGTGAACTGATTCCCGCCGTGGTCAACGTGCTGCGCTATACCGACAGCCAGACCACCATGGTGTTCTGCGCCACGCGTGAGATGGTGCGCCACATGCAGGCGGCACTGGTGGAGCGCGGCTTCTCCTCCGTCGCGCTTTCGGGCGAACTGGGGCAGAACGAGCGCACGCGCGCCATCGACAGCCTGCGCAAGGGTCAGGCCAATGTGTGCGTGGCAACCGACGTGGCCGCCCGTGGCATCGATATCCCCGCACTGGCGCTGGTGGTCCATGCCACCCTGCCGACCGATCCCGCCACCCTGCTGCACCGTTCGGGCCGCACGGGCCGCGCGGGGCGCAAGGGCGTGTGCGTGCTGATGGTGCCCATGTCACAGCGCCGCCGTGCCGAGCGACTGATGCAGGGCGCCAAGATCACCGCCACATGGTCCGGCGTGCCGACGGCTGCCGAAATCCGTGCCAATGACGCCAAGCGCCTGCTGGCCGATCCGGTGCTGAACCAGGACGTGGCGGAAGCTGACAGCGAACTGGTAGGCCAGCTGGTTGAAGGCCGCAGCAGCGAACAGCTTGCCGCCGCCCTGCTGCAGATGTACCGCGCCCGTCTGCCCGCGCCCGAGAACGTGCGCCACATCACCCCCGATGCCCCGCGCCCTGTGCGTGAGCGTTCCGAGCGTGATGGCCCCCGCCCCACACGTGACAGCTACGCCAGCGCCGAACCGGGCGCATGGTTCGCCATGAATGTGGGTCGGCAGGAAAAGGCTGATCCCAAGTGGCTGATCCCGCTAATCTGCCGCCTGGGTGGCGTGCGTAAGGCGGATATCGGCGCCATCCGCATTAACGATACCCAGACGCTGTTCGAGATCACCCCGGAATCGACCGATAAATTCCGCTCCTGCATCGCCTCGATCGAAAATGACGAGGTGCAGATCTCTCCCGCGACCGCACCGGCCGGTGGGCCGCCGCGCCGCAGTGGCCCACCGCGTGGGGGCCGGTCGTTCGCGCCGCGCAAGCCCGGCGGTGGGGCTGGTCGTCCCGGTGGCTTTGGTGGGCCGCCGCGTGGGGGTGCTTCCACACGCAAGCGCCCGCCGCGCGCCTGAAGCAGCATCCGGGGCAACCCGAACTCCATACTGGACGTTAAGCGCATGCCTGGTCTCCAACCGGGCATGCGTTTTTCTAACTATGAGATTCAGGTCTGCCCATGTTCCTTTTCCGCCCTGCCATTGCTGGTTTCTGTGTCCTTGCCGCCATAAATATCACCTCCGCCTGCGCGGCACCTGCCGTTCTCCCGTCCGCCGCTGATCCTTCTGCCGCGCTTGCAGAAGAACTGACCATGGCAAGCGGACACTACGCGCCGGATATGGAACTGTTTGGCAAAGGCCCCCTGGCCACCACACTGCGGCAGATGCTTGGAGACCGGTACGCGACCTTCGTGCAGAACATGCAGGTAGCCGGTCCATTGCAGCCCACAGGCGACAGACTGTTCATGATCGGCAACAAGCAGCATGAGGGCGACAGCCGCCTGGCGTGGCTCCTGACCGACAGGCAGGGGCGCAACATAACCGTGGGCCTGCTCAACCCTGGCCGGGTCGAGATATACACCACAGGCCACACACCGCTTGCCAAGCCTGACGATATCCGCACCCTGCTTGCAAACATGAATACCGTCCCGCCCCTGTGCAATCCGGCGCAGGACCTTGCGCCCGGCATGCAGCTTGAATGGCGCGGGCGGCTCCGACCGGGTGAGCAGTGCATTTACCGCGTTAGCCTGCACCGGGGCGAACAAGTCACGGCACGGCTGGAGCCGACAGGTACCGGGTTGGAGATGCAAGTACTCGACCCCCATCTCGCCCCTGCTGGGCCGGAACAGTCATGGCGTGTGCCGGATAATGATCTTTATCTTGTACAGGTCGCCCGACCATCGCACGCTACCGCAGATGGGCCGCGCACCTTCAGCATGAATATTAGCGCACAACCATAAAAAAGCCCGTTACCACAAGGGTAACGGGCCATGGCACCACAAACCGTCCCTGCCGGTTCAGCCAGCAGGGACACAGGGTTTACTGTTTACCCTGCTGGCTTCCGCCATCCAGGAAATCATTGATGTTGGAGCGGGTACCGTTCTTGAGGTTATCCCAGCGCTGGCGTTCGGCGTTGCCGGCATTCTGCAACGCATCCATCCGGTTGCGGGGCGCATTGCGGATCGCATCCAGCCGGTCGCGACCGTTCTGGATCTTGTCGTCCAAGCGTGAACGCTGGTCAGCTACTTTCTGCTGGGCGCTGTCCCGCGCACTGTCCCACTTACCCACCGTATCCTGCTTCAGGTTGTTGACCCGGTTATTATAATCCTGCCGCAGGTTCTGCTGGCTGTCTTTCCAGCTCTGCTCGCGGTTCTGCACATTCTGGTTCACCTTATCGCGGTAGGACTGCAGGCGGTTGTTGGCACAGTCACCTGCTTTCGCCACACGATCAAGCACATCCCAGCCGGGCGTGTTCTGGCTGTTGTTGCAGTCAGACGCCATGGCGCTGACTGCTGTAGCAACCGGCGCGGCGGCAATGGAGAAAGCAAGAAGATATTTGTGGAATTTCATGGACTCAACCTTGGTCAAGGGGATTTCTACCTGAATGCTATGCGGGTCTATGGCATGGATTGGTCAGAAATATGACAGCACGTTACCATCCTGCACAGGATATAGTAATCAATTGCTGAAAAACGTAACGCATGGAGCACATGCCACCCTCCATTCTGGCGCAGACAGAGCCGCCCCGCGTGGTGGACATGCCGCAATAATGCCACTATGTGAACGGGAGCAAGCATATCCGCCACGTCTGTTCCAATCCTGCTGGCCGTAATCATGTGGTGGTGGCGGTACTGTTTTTCCTGTTCCTGGCGGTCCCTGTCCCATGTGGAATGAACCTTATCTTGAATCATGCTGCCGCTCTGCGCTGCATCGGCTAAAACTGAGCGGGCAGGCAGGCAGGCCGGTCGCCGTGCCCGATGCGCCCTGCCTGCGTCGGCTTGAAGGCATGGGGCTGGCCAGTGGCGGGACCACAAACCGCTATACTCTGACCGAACAGGGCCGGGCACGCCACCGGACCGAGATACTGAAACAGCCGACATGATCAGCCATGATGATATCTGGCGCGCCATAGACCGCCTGGCTGCCGAACGGGGGCTGACACCATCGGGCCTGGCCCGCGCAGCGGGACTGGACAGCACGACCTTCAACCCCTCCAAACGGATCACGCCTTCAGGCCGCCCGCGCTGGCCGGGCACGGAAAGCCTTGCGCGCACGCTGTCGGCCACCGGCATTTCATTCGAGGGGTTCAGCCGCCTGCTATCAGGCCACCATGATCACGAAACCACATCACGGGCGCACCATTCGCACCTTAAGATCGCACCATTCTCCCAGCTGGCCCACCCTGAACTATTCGATGAAACCGGCCTGCCGGAAGGCGAACGATGGGAGAAATGGGAGTTCCACGGCATGGCGGACCACCACTCCTATGCCGTGCATGTGGACTGCGACAGCATGGAGCCGATCTTTCGCAAGGGGGGCACCCTGGTCGTCTCCCCCACGGCCGCGATCCGGGTGCATGACCGCGTACTCCTGCACACCCCGCAGGGCACGGCATGCTGCGGTATGGTGACGGAGCGCTGGCATGATGCCCCGGTCACGGCACCCGTGCACGAACTTGTGCGCATCAAGGGCCTTGCCGCCATAGAGGGGGAGGAAATCATCCTTGATGGCGCGACCCGTATCCATCGTATCACGATGGCCTGCATGTAGGCTGCCCACCGCCGGTGGGCATGCGGATATTTTGCATGTGATCCACAGGTAGCGGCTGACTTTCTCCCGATTTTACACTATGTCTCGGCCATGACCGACACGCCCCTCTCCCTGATCCGCAATTTCTCGATCATCGCCCATATCGACCATGGGAAATCGACCCTGGCCGACCGGCTGATCCAGGCCTGTGGCGCGCTGACACAGCGGGAAATGACCAACCAGGTCCTGGACAACATGGATCTGGAACGTGAACGCGGCATCACCATCAAGGCGCAGACCGTGCGCCTGACCTACCCTGCCGAAGACGGCAAGACCTACACCCTGAACCTGATGGACACGCCGGGCCATGTTGATTTCGCGTATGAGGTCAGCCGTTCGCTTGCCGCATGCGAAGGCTCGCTGCTGGTGGTCGATGCATCCCAGGGAGTGGAAGCGCAGACACTGGCCAATGTGTACCAGGCCATTGATGCCAACCACGAGATCGTGCCCGTCCTGAACAAGGTGGACCTGCCCGCTGCCGACTGCCCGCGCGTGAAGGAGCAGATCGAGGAAGTGGTCGGCATTCCCGCCGATGACGCGGTCGAGGTCTCGGCCAAGACTGGGCTGAACATCGAGGCCGTGCTGGAAGCACTGGTCAAGCGCCTGCCGCCGCCCACTGGTGATGCCGAGGCTCCGCTCAAGGCGCTTCTGGTTGATAGCTGGTACGACCCGTATCTGGGGGTCATCACTCTGGTGCGGGTAAAGGAAGGGCGGCTCAGGCGCGGCATGCGCATCCGCATGATGTCCACCGGCGTGGTGCATCTGGTGGACCAGGTGGGCGTGTTCGCCCCGCGCATGACTAACGTGGCCGAACTGGGCCCGGGTGAGATCGGCTACATCAACGCCGCCATCAAGACCGTGGCCGACACCAACGTGGGCGACACCATTACCGACGACCGCCGTCCGGCCGATGCCCCGCTGGCGGGCTTCAAGCCCTCCATCCCCGTGGTGTGGTGTGGCATGTACCCCATCGTGGCCGATGATTTTGAAAAGTTGCGTGACAGCCTGGCCAAGCTGCGTCTCAATGATGCCTCCTTCCACTACGAGGCCGAAACATCAGCAGCACTTGGTTTCGGTTTCCGCTGCGGCTTCCTTGGCCTGCTGCATCTGGAGATCATCCAGGAACGCCTGAGCCGCGAATTCGACCTTGACCTGATTGCGACCGCCCCGTCCGTGGTCTACCGCATGCAGCTGACCAATGGCGAGCAGGCGGAACTTCACAATCCCGCCGACATGCCTGACCAGTCCCTGATCGAGACGATCGAGGAACCCTGGATCCGCGCCACCATCATGGTGCCGGATGAATATCTGGGCGCGGTACTGACCCTGTGCAGCGAGCGGCGCGGCGTGCAGGAAGACCTGACCTATGTCGGCAACCGTGCCATGGCGGTCTATCGCCTGCCGCTGAACGAGGTCGTGTTCGACTTCTACGACCGCCTGAAATCGGTCACGCGCGGTTATGCCAGCTTCGACTACCAGATGGACGGATATGAGGAGAGCGACCTCGTGCGCATTTCCATCCTCGTCAATCAGGAGCCGGTGGATGCGCTGTCCTTCATCGCCCACCGCTCGGCAGCCGAGACGCGCGGACGCTCGATCTGCGCCAAGCTCAAGGAACTGATCCCCCGCCAGCTGTTCAAGATTGCGGTGCAGGCCGCCATCGGCAGCCGCATCATCGCACGCGAGACCATTGGCGCCATGTCCAAGGACGTAACGGCCAAATGCTATGGTGGCGACATTTCGCGCAAGCGCAAGCTGCTGGACAAGCAGAAGGAAGGCAAGAAGCGCATGCGCCAGTTCGGCAAGGTGGAGATACCGCAGAGCGCCTTCCTGGCCGCACTCAAGATGGACCAGTAACGGCCAGTCAATCACCCTGCCCCCACTTGGGGGTAGGGGCTGCGGGCATGGCGTTTTCCTCTTGCGCCAAGAAAATTTGGTGATATGTTCCGCCCCATCGGCTACCACCATCCCGCACGGGATGGGACAGGGTCCGGTACCGGCTGGAGAGATGGCCGAGCGGCTTAAGGCGCACGCTTGGAAAGCGTGTGTACGTTAATAGCGTACCGTGGGTTCGAATCCCACTCTCTCCGCCACGATAATCCACTGAAAATATTGAGACATTCCTGTCCGTCATGAGTTCTTGGCGGGATGTTCTCCAAATGTCGTTTTCCATAACGCCACGGAGCAAGGGTCACGTGTGGCTGCCCCTGTCAGAATCCGTTATCATTTCAACACAGGCGTTTCCCGGTTTCCATCAGGATATAAGCCTGTTCTGGCATGGCATGCGTCTGGCAGATCGGCAGATATCATCGCATTGGCGCCAGAGGCGATTTACACGCAGATCCCGAGGCCAGGCGCAGCACCTCGTTCACAACCCCCTTTGTCCTGTCCGTAAAACGCGTCTGTCCTGTTATCGCCTCTTCAATGCATCATTGGTCTGGCGCAGGGGCGAAGCGGTAGCTTTCAATCTCTCGTTCCAATGCACGGACCGTGTCATACGGCACGGTCAGCTTCAGACGCCTTGCGAACGTATTCCAACGCTCTGCCACGGATTGAAGCGTCGTCTGGTATGGCATGGCAGGCGGCAACTGCTCGGCCCAGGCCAGAATGGGCACAGACCCGAAAAATATACCGCTTGCGGCTGCCACCAGCACGATTGCCAGCAAACGGCGCGTGGGGGATTGAGGGGAAGACTTCGTCATCAGAACTGAAAATATATAAAGGGAGCGACACCGCTGGGTCCTGCGGCATCAATCATCAACACGCATAGACCAAACGCAATGGCAAGTATCCAGTCTGGCGTACGTCGCACAGCAGGGAGCGCCCCAACACGCTCAGGTATGTTTTTGGACACGAAATGCAAACCGATACCGAGCGCGATCAGGCCCAGGGTAAAAGGCGTGACCTGTGCAAAACTTCCCGGTTTCAGGGGCGTCATGGACTGCAGGTAAAGCCAGACACTTTCCATATCTTCCGCATGAAAAAACAGCCATGTAAAACAGACGAAGTGGAAGATCACCAGTACGGCCATAACGCGCGCAATACCCCGTGTCTTTTCCAGACGATCGGAGAAAGGGCGCTCCAGCAGCAGGCCACCACCATGCAGGGCACCCCACATGACAAATTTCATGGCCGCGCCGTGCCACAATCCCCCCAGCAGCATGGTAATCATGAGATTGGCGGCCGTACGCACTCGCCCATGCCGACTGCCACCAAGGGGTATGTAGAGATAGTCACGCAGCCAGAAAGATAGCGTCATATGCCAGCGCCGCCAGAAATCGCGTAAAGACGGGCTACGGTAAGGCTGGTTGAAGTTTTGCGGGAACTCGAAACCCATCAGGGCGGCCAGACCAATGGCAATATCCGTATAACCGGAAAAATCGCAGAATATCTGAACGGCGAACCCATAGAGCGCGAATAACAGGTCCAGCGTCGAAAAACTGGCGGGGTCAGCAAAAACCGGGTCAACAAGCTGCGTTCCCAGATAGCTTGCCAGTATGACCTTTTTAAAAAGCCCGCCTGCAATCATTAGCAGGGCTGTTGCCATCGGCGGCGGCGTGAGTGAAGGCCGCTCCAGTTGCGGGAGGAATTTGGAAGACCTTACGATCGGGCCAGCCACAAGCTGCGGAAAGAAAGACATGTATAGCATCATGTCTGTAAAACGACGGCAGCGCGTGACCTTGCCACGGTATACATCCACAATATAGCTGATACCATGAAAGGTAAAAAACGAAATGGCAACAGGCAGAAGGATTTCAATAAGCGGAACGGGCTCTCCCCACCCAACATCGCGCGTCATCTTGTTAAAAGACGTAGCAAAGAAATCGTAATATTTAAAAAATGCCAAGACGAGCAGTTGGATTCCGATCCCGCAACCTACCATCCACTTGCGCAAACGGGGCCTGTCTTCTTCCGGCAGCCATCGACCTACCGAATAGCTGACAGTCGTGCTGGCCAGCAGCAGGATGCAGAAATGCCAGTTCCAGAAAGCATAAAAAACATAGCTTGCGACAACCAGGAAAATCTTCTTGATTTCCCACAGCCCACCGATCAATGCCAGAATGACAGCAACGGCAATAAAGAATAAAGCGAAGTTAAGTGTTGGGAAAAGCATTATTTTTTATGTTTCTGCAAAGACCATAAACTGTAGCCATTCATTAAATCATTGTACAATGACATGGCAGTCTGCTGGTAGCCTGCTTTCAGAAGATGGACATGATCTTTTGCCGCGATTGGTGGATTGCGACGCCCCCAGACAAGAATGGTGCAGCGCCCGTCGGAATGCGTCGTATCGGCCATGGCCTGACGCCAGTCCCACTGCATCCAGTGGTTACGCTGGGCCACACCTGTCTGTGCCTGGCGGACAGTGTTGAGCGCGGGTGGCGTGGCGAAGCCCCTGGCTTCGTATGCCAGCCTCTCACACGAGCGAGTATAAGGGGCCTGCCGTTCCTGGTGAACACCATCAGGCGGCAGTGTGACGACAAGGCCCGCCATGGGTGCGGCACTATGCAAATCATGTATGATCTGTTCATACCGGGCAGCATATGAATCGAAATTCGTAGTGTTGTTGAACCCTTCGTTGGTGCCAAAGGCAACAATCAGCAGGCTTGGTTTGATGTGTCTGATTTCTTCGGATAATATTCTGGGATCAACCTTGCTCACGATATCTATCGTAGAGCCTGTAATACCCAGATTGGAATATAATATTCCTGGCTCTAGCCTTGTCTGGCTCCCTTTCCCAACTTCCCAACCCAGTATATCGACCGGGCCATCACCCATGGCCGAGACGGTAACGGACTGGGTATTGGGCGTGGTGGGCATCCGCAACCACATGGCATCGGCATTCTGGGATGATGCGGTTGAAACGACGGTGTGCCCACCATCATCTGTCTGCACGACAATCTGCCCGCCCCCTGGCTGGCGCAGAAATTCCACCATCCCATGGCCAAGCCCGCCGGCTTCATCTGCGGTAACGGTCATGCTGGCAGGTGCGTCCGCATGCTGCCTGACCAAGCTGATGCCCCACGGGCCTGTCGCCGTCTTGCTGAACGCACTGACAGCAGTCCACCCATTAGAGGAAACAGTAACCTGTGCGGGATGGTAATAGCGAAATGGCACGCCGGGTTGCATGTAGCCCCTGCCCGCATTGCCGAACCGCTGTTGCAACTGGGTGCGCATCTGGTCGCTAAACGCATCGTTAGCGGTGTGGCTATCACCAATCTGCAATATAGTAACGGGTTCTGTCACTTTACCACCCTGTAGGGCATCCAGGGCTTTATAAAAAGGCACAACAGAAGAATAGCGACCCAATTTCTCAATAGATCGGGCTGGTGCCGCATCCTGGGATGCAGCACACCCCATTAACAGCACTGCACAAAACAGGGACAAAGAGCAATTACGAAACAGGCTATTGCTCAGCTTATGGTGAGTGCGTGCCACAGAGTTCCCAATGAAAATCTTTATTGGGGAAATTTTACCATGGAACACCATATCTGTAACCACATATTTTCAGCGTCTGCCGGGCATCGGGCATGCCCGGCAACCTACCCGGCGCTGTGCCGTTGATGAGGGGTAGCGCAAGGAGAAATACTCTGGACAGGCGTCCTAGACATATCATGAACACCAGAGCATGCCCCACCCTTCCCACGATACGACCGCAAACCCCGACAGATTGCACGGGATTGGGTCTACCCCGCCCTGACCATGCCGAAAACCTGTGGGGTCATCTTAATGAATGGCAATACGACACAATATGACCGGAAGAAACAGCCCTATCATTTTCTGTTGTCTTATACACCATGCCGTCACGAACTGAATCATGCCTGAACAGGGCCGCGTTATCAGCGCGCAATTCTGGTATTTATCTATTTTAGAATATCTGTTATTTCCCGCAATTATGCGGTATATTTTGCGCCCCCTGAAGCATGGAATAGCAGGTCTTTTTGTCGTTGCATCTATTGCTGTTTTTTCTTTGACAACAGCATTTTGCCAGCCATCGGGCCTCTCCGCCCATCCCCTGCCGGCCGATGAAGTTGCCATGGCTGTTCCCATGTTACAGGGGCAGGCAACCCTGCTCCATCCGCTTTCCGCAAGCGATGCCGCCCGTCTCCGCGCCGCTTTTGCCGATCAGTCCGCCGGTAATTTTGATGGGGCGGATGCCCTGCTGCGGCAGTTGAAAGATGGCAGCCTGACCGGCAGTGTTCTGGCAGAACGGTGCCTTCATGCATCACATGCCTGCTCCACCCCTATGCTGGAAAGCTGGCTGGCACAATATCCGGATCTTCCGGCTACCCCCATGATGCGGGCCATGCTGGCATTTCGTAGCAATCCCGATGCTCTTGTCGGTGGGAACAGGATGGCTGGCAGGACCCTCAGCGCGACTGACGCACAGAACCTTTACGCACAGGGACAGGACAGGATTGTTCTCGGCAGGGCCTTGGCCACCTCCGCCTTCAGGGAAGCAAGCGGCAGAGTGGCGTTTTATGCGGGCCTGTCTGCCTGGCGGTTGGGGGAAGTACCGCAGTCACAACAGCTATTTGCGTGGGCGGCCAATGCCGATAGAGCCTCCAAAGACCTGCGTAGTGCGGCATCGTGGTGGGCAGGCCGCGCCGCCGGACGTGCGGGCAATACGAAAGATGCCGTGCGCTGGCTTGTGCAGAGTGCACGCTGCAAAGACTGTTTTTATGGGGTAATTGCCCGTCACACCCTTGATAAAAACGAATCACAGAATGATACAGCCGTAATCGCGGTTGCCGATGTAGCCGTGGTTGCCGCACGGCCCGCAGGCCACCGGGCAATGGCACTTCTGCAGGTTGGCCGTATGGACCTGGCCGAGGCCGAACTGCACAATGACTGGGCCAATGCGGACAATATCAATGAACGCCAGTCCATAGGGCTTATTGCACACGCGGTTGAAAATGCTGCCGGAACACCTTACGCTAGGTCCAGCAAGCTTGTTCCTGGCCATGCCCTTGATCTTCCGCATCGCTTTACGCCACGCGGCGGGTTTGTGGTGGACCCCGCGCTTATATATGGGATCATCTCCATTGAATCGCGCTTCCAGCCCACGGTCGTCTCCAAAAGCGGCGCAAGGGGGTTGATGCAACTCATGCCCCTTACAGCCGCGAATTTCGCTGGTAGTCGACTGGAGGATCTCAATAACCCATCCTTCAATCTACTGATCGGGCAGCGTTACCTGATGGCGCTGGCCCGGGATGGCCGCATCAACAACCACCTCATCCGCCTGCTGGCAAGTTATGCGGTGGGCCATGCCATGGTAGCCCACTGGAAGGCGTCCGAACAAAGCACAGATGAGCCCCTTGCCTTTCTGGAGGCCATTCCCAAGCCCAGAGTCCGAAACTGGATCGAGACAGTACTGCTGCATAGCTGGATGTATTCGGAAAAACTCAATCGTCGGCCCGCGACCCTTGATTCACTGGCCCTGGGCGAGAAAGCCAAACTCCCCCTGGCAGCAGAAACATCCTTCCAGTAGGACATGCCTGCCGCCCTGCAATATTACGTTCCCCTGGGAAAGGGCCGTAAACTTCTGGCATTGGCGCTGATACGCCTGATGGTCGTTTCTGATCATTTCTTCCAACTGTCCTGCAAACAATGCCCGCATTGGGGAAACCATCCCTGCCACCCTCACAATACATTCCACCTAAAGTCATGCCAATTATTTCAGAATAGATTGACGATTTTACAGGATCACAGTAAAGAGAAATGATAAATTTTTTTATATATGTTTTTATATTTTTTCATTTAATTTCATAAATATGAATATTTTATTCCATAGATAGTTAACTTATTTGATCAAAAATTTATTAATGCACCTTATTTTTTTGAAAACTGTATTGTAATTATACCCTGTTGATATCAGAATTTTTTAGTTAAGTTCTCATTACCGTGCACCAGTCTGCAGCGAATGCGTTTGAGGTATTTATGTTTTTTTCTTCCAATTGGCTAAAAGGAAATAGCGTTTCCCAAAGCAGGTTTCGCCATCTCATGTGCGCCACTGCCCTGTTTTCCGCGCTATGCACTGGTGCCCACGCGCAAACACCTGCAAACGGAGCGCCCCAACCCGCCTCTCCCACTGCCCCTACAACATCGGTAGCACCTGTAGCGGTACCTGCTTCCAGCGCGACACAGGCAACGCCAGCTACATCGCAGACAGCTGATGCCGCCCCTGCTGCCGTTACGACCCCGCCCGAAGCACAGGTCTGTGTTCCCTCTACAGGTGAAACCGGGCGGGTCCTGGTCATTGGTGATTCACAGGCCCAGGGTCTGGCAGGGGGATTACGGTGGCTTTATCGCACGAACAGAAATATGCGTATTCTGGACCACAGCAAGATTTCCACCGGCCTGGTATCGGTAGCATTTTATAACTGGCCGGATGAGGTCCATAAACTGGCGGCTACTGAACATGCCGATGTTGCTGTCATCATGTTTGGGGCCAATGACAGGCCGCCGGTAAGGGTTCATGGTGCCGTTGACCAGAATCAGCTGGCCAATTTCACAAAAATCTATTCGTCACGGGTGCGCGATATCATCGTGACACTGAAAGATGCACATATCCCCGTTATCTGGGTCGGGCATCCGATGGTGCGTGATGATGTATTCTCGGCTGACATGGCCATCTTGAATAATATTTTCCAGGACCAGGCCATAAAGAATGGTGCACAATTTGTGCCACTATGGTCGGTTTTTTCTGATAACGGGCATTTCTCTGCTTATGGCGAAGGTGTTGATGGGTCAAAAATACGCCTTCGCGCAGATGACGGCGTGCATCTGACCCCAAGCGGCTACCAGAAAGCAGCGAAAATACTCGAACCCATGATTGCCTGTTACCAGCCCAATGCAGTACAGCAAGCTAGGGTTGCCACCACTCCGCTACCAGCCCCCGCATCAACAACAGAACATCAATCCACTGCGGCTGGTCCGTCCTAGAACTTTGGGGGAGTCCATGGAACTGCATGGCAACGTGGCATCACGTATGGCGCATGAGACATTGTGTTGGCCATATGCCGCTTTGTCATCATTACCGGAGGCCGCCCCGTTTCCCCAATTCCATTTCCCGGGACTGTTGTGCCCTCTGACGCAAGGGCGCGCAGGCTTATCACCTGCTCGACGGATTATCTGATTCCCGATACCATGCTCCCCACAGTCAGCAGAACAGTATTCTCCCGCCTGGCCGGGAAAACATCTTGCGGACTGTCTGCACGAGCGCGTATCAGGCGCTACGACAGGCTTAGCTGTCAGGGAAGTAAGTAGGTCATTGGAAAATAGTGCTTTAAACGACAGAGCCCGTCAGGTTGCCATTGTAACGGGTGCAACTGGCGGAATTGGGCGCGCACTGGTCCAGCTCATGCTGGGGCGTGGATATCGGGTCATCATCCTGTCACGCCAGAGCACGGTGGACATACCCGGTGTCACGGTTGTGACCTGCGACCTGACGGATATGGACAGTATTGGCGCAGCAGCCCCGCTCATTACCAGCCATGAACCGATCATTGACGTACTCGTACATTGCGCTGGCGTGATTACCCCGCAGCCCGTGGGGAAGCTGGACAGCACGACCATGGCCGACCAGATCACGGTTGACCTGACAGCACCGATCGAACTGACCAATGCCCTGCTGCCCGCCATGCGCGATGGGGGGCATATCGTGTTTGTCAACTCGATGGCGGCGGTGTTCCCGCTGGCGGGCAGCAGTGTCTACACGGCGGCAAAATTCGGCCTGCGCGGCTTTGCGCGTGCACTGGAGCAGGAACTCAGGCCCCGACGCATACAGGTGTCTTCCCTCTACCCCGCCAGCGTCAACACCCCCATGCTCAGCCGGGAAATGAGCGCGGGTGGGTCGATTTATAACTTCATTGACCCGCCGCAGGAACCTGATGTCACGGCAAGGCGCATCCTTGAATGCTGCGAAGGCCGCAGCCGCGAACGCTTCAGCTCTTTGTTCGACAAGCTATTCACCCATGCCTGCCTTACCTTCATGCCGTTGCTTAATGTGAGCCTGCCCATCATGAAGATACTGGGCCGCCGCGGCTACCGCGCCTATATGCGCCGCCTGTCCGCACGCCGACACTAAAAGACTGCCTGACAATAACTATTGATAAAAATACCAAAAGCTTCAGGGAATGCTGCCTTTTTATAAAAAGGCAGCATTCCCTGAAGCTTCTTGAAAAAATCTTTACAAAAAACTTTTATGATTTCATGCCTGAAGCAGTTGGCGAGCCAGTTCATTATGGCGACGGGCCAGACGCGCGGGATCATGCCCGGTAAATACCCCGTCCCGGATCAGTATCCGACCGTTGACAATACTGTACGCCACCTTGCCCGGCGTGCAGAATACCAGGGCGGCAACAGGGTCCGACTGGGCACCGGCATGGTCGATCCCCCGCAGGTCGAACGCCACAATGTCGGCCGCCATGCCTGCGGCAAGGTGGCCCACGTCATCGCGCCCCAGCACGGCAGCACCACCGCGCGTAGCCAGTTCCAACACTTCACGTGCCTGCATCATCGGCTGGTTGTCCTCCCCCCCCAGCAGGCGGCCCAGCAGCATGGCCTGCCGGGCTTCACCCAGCATGTGGCTGCCATCGTTAGAGGCCGAGCCATCCACCCCCAGCCCCACCCGCATGCCCGCAGCCACCATGCGGCGCACCGGGGCAATACCAGACCCCAGCCGCATGTTGGAACACGGACAGTGCGCCATACCGGTATGGGTCGCGCCAAAGCGCTTGATGCCCGCATCATCCAGCCGTACGCAATGCGCGTGCCAGACATCCGATCCGACCCAGCCGGTATCCTCGGCATATTCAGCGGGGGTCATGTCGAATTTTTCGCGGCTATAGGCGATATCGCTCGCGTTTTCAGCCAGATGGGTATGCAGCATGGTGCCTGTGACGCGCGCAAGGCTGGCAGCATTACGCATCAGGTCACGACTGACGGAAAAAGGCGAGCATGGGGCCACCGCCACCCGTAACATCGAAAAGCGTGCCGGGTCATGATAGGTTTCAATCACGCGCTGGGTATCGGTCAGAATGGCGTCTTCATCCTCCACCACGCGGTCGGGCGGCAGGCCACCCTGGCTTTCGCCTACGCTCATCGCCCCGCGCGCGGCATGAAAGCGCATGCCCATCCGGGCCGCTGCTTCGATCTCGTCATCCAGCCGTGCGCCATTGGGGAACAGGTAAAGATGGTCGCTGGTGGTGGTGCAGCCTGACCACAGCAGTTCGGTCATGGCCGTGCAGGCGGAAACGTGGATCATCTCGGGCGTCAGCCCCGCCCAGATGGGATAGAGCGCCTGCAACCACCCGAACAGCGAGACATCCTGCGCCGCAGGGATGGCGCGCGTCAGGGTCTGGTACATGTGGTGGTGGGTATTGACCATGCCCGGCATCACCACATGGCCGGTCATGTCCAGTACCTCGTCTGCCGGGGGCAGGGGGTCGGCGGGCGTGCCGATGGCTGCCACCTGCCGGTCACGCACCAGTACCCATCCGCCCGCAATCTCGCGCCTGTCCGCATCCATCGTGACCAGACGCAGGGCATTTTTGAGCAGAAGAGAGCGGGACATGATTCTCACCAAGGAATAAAACAGGGAAACATTTCACTTATGCAGCTTTTCAGGGGGGTTGCCTATATGGGCAAAACCGCGAAAGACTCCACCCTACCGTCTGACACATAACCGGACGGCAGCGACCCCGAAGGGAGAACCATGACCATGCCAGCCAGCCCTCTTTACGTCGCCCCGCTTGAATGGGGGCATGGCCCGAAGGTTTTCGAGGCATTCCTGGAACCCACCTGCCCGTTCTCAATGCGGGCGTTCAACAAACTGCCCGAACTGCTGGCGCATGCGGGGGAAGAGCAGATCACCATTAAAATACGCCTGCAATCCCAGCCGTGGCACATGTTCTCGGGCGTGATCGTGCGCTGCATCCTTGCAGCCGCAACGCTGAAGGACGGGCGCGAAGCGGCGCGGACCGTCATGGCCGCCGTGGGGGCGCACCGGGAAGAATTCGAGTTTACTGACCACTGCGCAGGCCCCAACATGGATGCAACGCCCAATGACATCATCAAGCGGATCGAACAGTACAGCGGGCTTGAACTGGCGGCGGCCTTTGCCGTGCCGGAACTACAGAAAGCCATCAAGTGGCAGTGCAGATATTCCCGCCAGAACGGCATTCACGTGTCACCCACCTTCATGGTCGATGGGCTGATCGATTCCGCCATCAGCAGTGGCGATACGGTGGAGGCGTGGATGGGACGGATTTTTTCCTAAGAATTCCCGGGCGCCGCCTTTTTTCAATAAAGGCGGCGTCTTTCAAAGCGTTTTGGAAATGGCTTCACCAAAAACTTCTTCATGATTTTCAAAGCGGAATATGGTGCCGGGTGAGGGATTTGAACCCCCGGCCTTCGGTTTACAAAACCAGCATCACAAAGATACGGAAATATCAATAACTTATTGATATAATTAATAATTTACTCACGTATAATATTTCATGGGTTTGACGTATGACGGGTTTTATGACGGCATGTTCTATTTTGTCTTGATTTCCCCATCATGCTTCCCATGTGTTGAAAGCCGGTCACGCAAACGGCATTAAACTTTTGCGAAATTTTAGCTCGGAGACTTTTCCCCATGGCAGAACACCGCCGGAACACCTTCAACACTGATCCTGACGATCAGGGCTTTTCTCTGCACGCCTATCGTATGGAGGATGAATACGGAGAGCCCATTCCCGGGAGCAAAGCTGACTACGAGATCCGAAGGCATAATGTGCCCCTGACGCTCGATTTCCCCATTACCACCCAAAGTCGGGCGGAAAAGGAAATTCGGGATCGTCGTCAACGCTAGATTTTCTGGCTTTTCTTATTTGATTGGCCGGCTTAGCCAGCCGGCATAAATTTCCGTCGTTTTGACAGAACTATGGCCTAATTGACGGGCCACATCATAAATGGGCGTCTTCTGCTGCAATGCACGGATGGCATAGGTATGCCGAAGGTCATGGCAGCGGAAGACATCCGCTCCCTCTCCCAGCGCCTTGCGGACCAGAACCCGGAACCGACCGGGCACATTGGTGTAGCGTTTGCCCGATGGTGATCTGAACACATAGGGCGAATCGGGATCACGTGGCATCCGTCGCAGGTCATCTGCCAGCCGTGCGGTCAGTTCGATCACGCGCGGCGATCGGGTCTTGGTGCGTGAAAAGGTGCAGGTGGCCGGCACTGACCGCAGATCCAGCTGGGACCATTCCAGCGATGCCCCTTCCTCCTGTCGGCAGCCCGTACGGGCCAGAAACCGGATCAGGTCACGAAAGCCCGGGGGCGCACGCCTGGTCAGCTTTGCCAGCGCACGAATCGGCACGGGCCGAATCGGCTCACGCCGCTCCGGTATTTCTTCCATTTCCTCTGGCACGGGATTTGCGCTGATCCATCCTGCCCGCTTGGCAACCCGCATCACCCGACTCATGATGGTCAGGTCACGGCGCACCGTGGCGCCACTGGCGCCCTTGCGCCTGCGGGCCACCGTATAATCATGCACATCCACGGATGTGATGCCGGCAACGTCCCGACCCGCAAAGTAAGGGTGGATCTGCCCCAGGCTGGTCAGATAGCGCTTCTGTGTGCCCGGCCGCAGATCGGCCATCTGCAGATCCGACCAGCGGACAACTGCTTCCTCCCAGGTGTGCTTCTCCGGCTCAGCTATGCCCGCGCGCCGCTTCTCCGCCTGCTCGATGACTTTCTTGAGCAGTTTGCGAGCTGCCCGGACATCAGTTGTGCGTAGCGACCTTCGCACGTCTCGGCCGTTGACCTGGATTCGCGCGTAATAGGTGCCGTTCGCGTGGCGCCAGAGGTTCTTATCGTTGGGCACTCTTCGGTCGGTCCTGGTCTATTATCGAGATAGAAAGCAATATCGGCCTCGGTCGTGGTCCACCGTGATCCGACCTTGCAGGCCTTCAGGTCGCCCTGCTGGCACAGCTTCTGGGTCAGGCGTAAAGAAACACCCAACAATTCGGCCGCCCGGGGCAGCTGGATGCGTTTACCCACCTGATTCCTCCCCCGTGTCGTTCGTGCCGGTCAGCAGCCCCCGGCCTTTCAGCATGTGCTTGCCGCCCTGGTGCACCAGCTTGGCAATGATCGAGATCCGGCAGCCTTCGGGGTCGGACAGATAACCGACATAATTGCCATCCCTGTCCTGCTGCAGGTTGAAGTCATAGACTTCCTTGCCCAGGACCGTGCCGCGAAAGATCGGATGCTGGCGCCAGTCGCGTTTCGTAGCTGCCATCATGACCGTCCATCCAGCTTGTCCAGCGCTGCCTTCGCGCCAGACAGGAAATCACGCCCTTCCGCGCTATGCAGCGTGTATCCGAATGACTCGAGGGCAGAGATGAAGCTGACGTCTTCGCCGGGTTTATGAGTAGGCATGCATGCCCAGTCATAACCCTTTCTCCATGCTGCTGATCTGCTCACGGCACCACCACCATCCACAGCACGATCAGCGCCAGCCAGATCAGGCTGACCACCAGCACCGCGCGCAGCAGCTCGGCCGTGCTGGGCATGTTGCGTGTGGCCCATGTGATCCATTTTTCGTCGTGGGGATGGATCATGACGTCTCTCCCGGTTCATCAATAAGCCGCACATAATCCTTGGCGATCAGGCTTCTGATCACCACCGTGTGCTGCTGGCCTGTCGCTACATCCTCCAGAATGACGGCCGGGTCAGTAATCAGGCCAACGGCACGATAGATAGGGCCGCTGCCATGCCGACGGTAAATCTGCACTGGATCGTTCTTCGGGTCATAAGGTGCGATCGGCATCAGGCTGCCTCCCCTTTCCTGTCGGCATTACGCACCCACGGCTCGCAGCGCGGGCCAGGCACGCCAAAATGGACCGGGCACCAGTCCGGTGCGCGGCCGACCAGCCACTGGCGCAGGTCGGTCACCTTCGCGGGCGCCTTCTCGCCACGCGGTGCATAGTCTTTCGCAATGGCCTTGAGCGTGCTGCCGCTGACATGCGCCAGCATCTCGGCCGTATCCAGTTCGGGCATCTGGGCATCGGCGTTGATCAGGGCACCGATATATTCAGGCCGGGCATATTCCTCGGGCGGTTTCCATGGCGATGTCTGGCGGTGTGGCGCCACCACGGTCAGGGTCCGCGCCAGCGCCTCGCCCGCCAGTTCCGCCATGCGGGTGAACTCCAGTTCGGGCAGGTCGCCTGCGGGCGAAACCAGCGCGGCCAGAATGTCACGCATCTGGCTGTTGCCGGCCACATAGGCGATCAGCAGGGCGTGGAAGGCATCTTCCGGCGTCATGCGCAGCGGATTGCGCAGCGCCGAACGCAGGGCATTCGTGCGGATTTCGGCCAGATAGTCCTGCCCCGCCTTGGTAATCTGCGGTTCCTCGGCCGGGGTATCATCCGTCTCAACCACCTCGATTGCGCCCGGATCGGAATCGGGTTCCTCAACCACGTCATCGGCCTGGTCATCCGCCACCACGGCAGCGGTAGCCTTCACCGGCTTGATAATGACCGACACCACACTGCAGGCATCATGGTAATGGTTGAGTGGCACGATGGCGTACGCGCGCTTGTGCCGGCTGCGCCTGGTCAATGTCTTGTCCGCCCCGCCGGAACTGTCGGCAAACATCCAGCCAGCCGGCACCTGCGGCAGCAGTGTGGTGGCGTTGTAGTCCACCAGCAGCGCGGGCTCATCGCCGGTCTGGATCAGATCCTCTACCGCGCCGCGCTGCGCTGCCATGAAGCCGGCCGTGTCCGTCGTGGTGAACTGCTCGGGCGATCCGGGCTCGGCAAACAGGTCCTCGTCAAACACGATGCCCGAGGCCTCAACGTCAAACAGGGCGCGTTCGCGGGGGATGCGACGGGTAATGCACTCACCCGCGACGCTGTTCCACTGAACAGCGTCACCATGATAAAGATGGCGCTTTAGCGCCGCTGCCTGAACCTCATGCGCCGCCTGCGAGATCTCGCCCAGTATCCGCCAGCTGGGCAGTTCGCGGCCCGTAAGGGCATCAAGCACTTCGGGCGCCAGCCCGCCCAGCTTGCATATCTGCCCTATCTGCCGATCGGTCATGCCCAGCGCCAGCCCGGCCTTCCGAACCGTGTAGCCATCCGCCACCATGCGCTCGATGTGGCGCCACTGGTCAACTGGGTCCACGGGTACGCGCTGGATGTTCTCGGCCGCCTGCGCCGCCTCGGCCTCGACCTCACTCAACAGATGTGTCACGGCCGGGATCTCGGTCAGCCCGACACTCCGCGCCGCGTTCAGCCTGCGGTAGCCTGCAATTAAAATGTAGCCGCCTTCGGGGTCAGGCCGCACCACAACCGGCTGCAGCACGCCAAGGGCACGGATCGAGCCTTCCAGCGCCGCCGTGACTTCCGCCGTGGGCTGCACCCGGCGCATGTTGCCGTTTTCGTGGATGTCAGCAATGGCAACCATCATGACACTTTCCCCCGAAAGGGAACGTAGGCCGTCTGCATCGCGGTCATCAGCAGTGCCTCCAGCCTTTCACGGCAGGCATCGGCATCCCGTGCGCATGCCCGGGCTGCGCGGTCATAGCCCATTTCCGCCTGCTGGCGGCTGTAGCGGTCCAGGTTACGGGCATTGGCCTGATAGATGCGGGCCTGTTTGGCGTCCTCGTCGGTCAGGCGCGAGAACAGCACTTCGGCATCAATGATCTGCATGGGGTTTCCCCTTGTGTTGGGTCGGGAAGAATGTGGGGAGCGCACAGGCGCGCTTCGGGGCCTCGGTCGCCAGCCGGTCGGCAAGGTCACTCGCCTGCTGGGCCACGTCACAAAAGCCATGGATGGTCAGGTCGGCCGCCAGTTCGCGGTAGGCATCAGCCGCGATCAGCAGCGCATCGGCCGAAAACCGGCGCGATGCCAGCAGCAGCTGCGCCGGCGCGCGGTAGCAGCGCGGCAGCTGGCGGGTCATATCTCGTACCCTCGGGCACAGATGTGCAGCCGGGCACTGTGCTGTTCAGGTGTTTCGATAATAAAACCGCCGCCCAGCCACGCGCCTAAAGCAATGAGCGCAGTAAAAGAAATGGCAAGGAACAGAATGACAGCAGGGCTGGCGCCCTCGCCTTCTGATGGTCTGGGGGCGGGTTTTGGCCGTGGGGGCGCAGGCATCCTAACCATGATGCCTGCGCCCCTTTACCTTGATCCGGTCCATCTGCTGCTGGATCTTGGCCGCCATCTCGCATGCGCCGATCAGGAAGTTGCCGGCTACATCGATATCAATCCCGATGGTCAGCCCAGCGACAGGGCCACACCTGCCACGCACGCCAAAATGCTGCCGCAGCCAACTGTCGTCATTGCGGAATGGCCCGCTCAGCAGATCGCGCGAAAGCATCTGCTGTTCGGTCAGGCGCCAGGACATGCCCTTGGCGTCTTTAAGAAGGAACTTCCCCCTGTCGATGCCAGACGGCACAACGGGGCATGATGTGAGGATAGTAGGCATAACGCACTCCCCGCATGCGGGAATGGCTGTTGTCAGCCATTCCCGCCGCTTCCATCATTGGTGCGTCCAACAACCAATGAGGAACTCGATATGAGTAAAAGAGACAAACTGAACCCCGAAGTGCATGCCGCCCTTATTCAGGCTGCAGCAACACTCACGGGTGCTTATTACGCAGGCCAGCGCCCTTACGGCAGCGGCGCAGGCCCGATTGGCAGCGCGATTTTTGGCGGAACAGACGAAGATGGCGTTGTCGCTACCTTTGGCCGTATGCTGCACAAGGCTGAAGCCAAGTATTTCGAGCACCTGGAAACCGACCATAAGGAATAGTTCGCTCTATTCCGGGGTGCCTGCCATCAGAAGCAGGCACCCACGTCAAATCCCGCTTCAAGCGCCTTTTTACGCGCCACGGCTTCCTGCTCTGTCACAAGCGCATTGGCAAACTGCTCACCCAGTTCCAGCAGGTCACGGTAGTGCTGCGTGGGGAGCGGCTTATCTGCAGGACTGAGGCAAAGGTTCTTGACCAGACTGGCGGCAACCAGTCGGCGCATGCGGATGGCGGACTGAACCCGCTTTTCCGCCAGTTCCATATTTTGATCTGAATTCGACACGAAATCTCTCCATCGCTGGTGACGATGGAGATTATGTCGCATATACCGACATAACTGCGCAAGTTAAATTGTCGGTATGCGCGACATGCTTTGGGTTATTTTTTCCAGAACCCTTGGCTTTCGCGCAGCAGCAGCATCGTAAAGGCGTCTGGCACGGTATAAGTCAGCGCAACTTCGGGTATCTGCTGTGGGGAAATCCTGTTCCAATTAATGCGATTATAAACCGCCTTCGAGAAGACTAACGCTTCCATTATTCTGTATGTATTACGCCCTTGAGAATTATCATGGTAAGCGGTCGAGAATGAACAAATATTCCCTGAATTACGCTGATTAAACACTAAAGGAATCAGATCAATTAGACAGTGCTCTCCGATAGAGTTAACCGCTGCCAATGGACTGCTTTCCATTCCTTCCGGCAGCATTCCAAGCTTTTCAAGTGCCGGAATGTATTTCTTGGTAACATCTAAATCAATCATAACCCTAGCTTGGCATGATTGATCACTTACATGCAGGGTTTCGTAATAAAGACCAAATTGAGAAAATATTCTATAAACACTCCACCCATCGGCATTGATCGTCGGTCTCCCCAAAGGGTTTTTATCATCTTCGGATTCTGCGCTGCCTTGTGCTAAAGCCGACTGCTGATAAAAAAAATTACCTGTAGTCAGCAGGCAAATAGCCGCCGCTTTAAGCCATTTTGAACCGAAAGGCTTAACTCGTGGCGTGAACGTGCATGACTTTGCCATTGTTCCCATTCCGTTCCTGTGCTTAAGCTGATCAAAGCCAGAACAAGATGAGGCATGCATGCCGGATAATGTCACTGTCTTACGCCGCCCCGGTCAAGCCATCTCGGCGCAGGAAGGCGAGCAAGAGCCGTTTCTCATCGCTGGAAAGACCACGCCAAAACTCAAGCATAAAGATCTCGTCAGCATCTTTTGCCTGGTTGATCGTATGTCCCGGCGCAGACGGCTTCGTGCCTCGATACAGGTAATCCAAGGGGACGCCAAAAAAGTCGGCTAGGTCACAGAACGTTCTGAAGCCTGGGTCTTTTCCGCCCTCAATCTCGGCCAGATGTGAGCGGCTGATATCAACGGCGGTCGCTACCTCGATTTGAGGGAGCTTGCGCTCACGACGTAATTTCTTCAGGCGTGCGCCCAGGGATGTATCGTCAACCATAATCCGCAGTCTGGCAGTTTCCGCATAATCTTGTGTCGCAAATACCGACGCTATTTGCTTGACCAGAAATGTCGCTATATGCGACAGATCGCGAATGGACATCAAAACCATCATTCGTAAGGCGGGCGGCGTTCTAAAGGTCGCGACCACTTTAGGGCTACGGCATTCCACCGTCTGCGGATGGAAGCGCGTGCCCGCCAAATACGCGGTCGATGTAGCTGCGATGGCCGGACTCCAGCCTACCGATGTGTGTCCCGATGTCTTTCGCGATCCCCTTCCCCAAGCAACGCAAGCTGATGGAGCTGCTGCATGAATAAACGGCACGCTGTCGCCTCTGCAGTCATGCTGCTCGGGTATCAATCGACTATTGGGTTGTCAGAAATCTCTAAGCGAGTGATGCAACCTCACCTGGGTGAAGGCCGCGCCTCAATTTCGAAAACAGACTCATTCTCGTGTCATGCTCGTTCTTGGGACATGGTCTCGAATAAATATCTACGGACATCATCATTCCTTTTGAAAAGTCAGGAGTTGATGAGACCGGACATTTCACGACGTCAAAATCACCATGAATGTCACATAGACCTGTACCATGGGACGTTACAGTATGGCTTTTCAGCCTTACCCAATAATGAGTCATCTCTAAATAAATCCTCTCTACATCAGTGCAGGGGTATTACTGCATGAGCCAGCTAATATTGTTCCGCTATCTCGCGCACTTCGGATGGGCGCAATCTTTTGGTGAGGCGCGCCGTCTGGTGCGTGCCGGCCGCGTGATGGTGAACGGCAAGCACACAACAGATGAAGGAATGCCTATTTCCCTGTCTGATCAGGTGATCGTGTCTCCGAATCATAATGATCAAGAGGAAAATCGTTAATGTTTTTTATCATTAATTTGAGCGCCATTGACAACTGTGCGGTAATTTCTTCATCTATCGAGGCACCCCCTGGTAAAGACCCATTTCTATCGTCAAATATCTTAAACCCACCTTCAAGTTCTTTTATTACGGCGGACGAAATTACAGGACCTTGCATTTTAACAAGTATTGCAAGCGTTGCTTGTATTATTCTGATCTGGCAGTCCGTCCTAATAAATCTCGCCAACTCTGGGGTGAGACTAGCCTGTACTTCTGGTGCTTTTGTGCGTTCTGAGTTTGACACCGAATCCTCCATGTCTTGGTGTGGTAACCGCATGGTGGTCCGACCGGGCCGGGGCGGCAATGCCCCGGCCTGCAAGGTCGGTATGTAATGTCTGATTTCATGCCTCACGCCCGCTTTGCTGCGCCGGGTGCGCGAACGGTCTCCCCAGTCCGTCGCGCACCCTCTGGCGTGTCGTGTGCGTCCTCCCTCTCTGCAAGTCTCTCCGTCACCAACATTGTGGAGACTGACAGAGAGGACACCCAAGATGTTGGGTATTTCACCCACGCGCGCGGGTATTTCACCCAAGGCCAGCATGCAGGCGCGCCCCATGTCCGGTAGCACCCTGTCCGAACAGTTCCAGACCGCGGTCTGTGCCGAAGTCGAAAGCCGCCGTGCCCATGGGCTCAAGGCGGCCTTCGCACAGGTGGCGCGGCTGTTCGGCCTGACCGAACGCCGCGTGCGTGCCTGCTGGCACCACGAAATCCGCCGCGTCTCGGCCGATGAATGGGAACTGGTGCGTGCCCGCCACCGCCAGCTGCTCCAGCAGCGCCACGACCAGCTGGCGCATGAAATGGAACTGATCATGGCGGCGATTCAGGATGATGGAGGCGTACCATGATCCGCCTGTGGGTTGCCGTGATCCGGTTCGGTGCTGCCTGTTATGAATGGATCGTGGTGGTGGTGCAGGGCGGCCGCATCCGGCTGCATGTGCTGCGCATCAAGGTCATGCAGCACCGGATCGAGGCAACCAACCGCCGCGTCCGCCGCATCATGGCCCGGCAGCAGCGCCGCAAGGCCACCATACAGCAGTGGATCGACCGGCTGTGAACGCCGGCCCCACCCTGCCCGATGCGCGTGAGGTCTCGCGCATGCTGGCGCACAACATGCACGCCCTTGCGCAAACGCTGCTGCCCGGCGGCACGCGGCAGGGTGCGGAATGGGTATGTGGCTCGGTCGCCGGTGAGGCCGGTCGGTCCATGGCCGTGCACCTGCATGGCGACAAGGCAGGCAAATGGGCCGATTTCTCGACTGGCGAGACCGGCGACGCGCTGGACCTGGTCGCCGCCGTCATGACGGCAGGCGACCTGAAAGAGGCATACCGCTGGGCCGTCAATCACCTTGGCCTGCGCGACATGGGCCGCGTGGAAGAACACCGGCGGCAGATCGCGCAAAAGGCCGATGCCACGCCAGATGAAACGGCAGAAAAGCGCCAGAAGCGTGCCCGCGCCATGTGGCTTGGTGCGCGGCATGACGTGATCGGCACGCCGGTCGATCTGTATCTGGCCGGGCGTGGCATCCAGCTGGCCAGCCTTGCATCCGTGCCGCGCGCCCTGCGCTTTTCGCCGGAACATTACTGTCATGAGGTGCGTGGTCCGCTGCCCGCCATGCTGGCGGCCATAACCGATGGCACCGGCGCGCATATCGCCACGCACCAGACATGGCTGGCGCAGGATGACGGTGGCGTGTGGCGCAAGGCGCGGCTCAATGCCAGCAAGAAGATCATGGGCGCGTTCCTGGGCGGATCGATCCGCCTCCAGCGCGGCGCCTCTGGCAAGTCACTCAAGGATTCACCGGCAGGCGAGACGGTCGCAATCGGGGAAGGCATCGAGACATGCCTGTCCGTCGCCCTCGCCTGCCCGGAGATGCGTGTGCTGGCAGCCGCCAGCCTCGGAAACATGGCCAGCGTGCAGCTGCCGGAGCAGATCCGCAGCGTGATCCTGCTGGCTGATAACGACACAAATCCCCAGGCGCAGCGTGGCCTGCGCCGGGCAATCGATTTCCATCTGGCAGCGGGGCGTGAGGTTCGCGTCGCCCGCTCGCCAAAAGGCAAGGATTTTAACGATGCCATCACCTGACTCCTTGCATGATGTCCGCGCCGCCGTTCTCTCGGCCGACCGGCAGTTTCAGGTCATTGACGGCGGAAAGCGTGGCGGTGGACCGCCCGAAGGCGATACCGATCCCGGTCATTGCCCCGTCACACCCATCGGCCATCTCGATGGCACCTATTACCTGCTCGACAGCGTGGGCCAGCTCCGTAGCCTGTCCGCGCGCCAGATCGGCAACCGGCACGACCTGGTCGGGCTGTTCGGCGGCCATGATGACTGGCTACGGGCCGAGTTCCCCAAGAAAGCCCAGTGCAAGATCAAGGATACCAACGGACAGGACACGACCGAGGAACGGATTGTCGATTTCCGCATCAATTCCGTTGCGGCATTCCTGCAGGCCGGCTGCACGGCTGCCGGCCTGTTTGGCGATCATATCCTCATCCGCCGTCCCGGCATCTGGGCCGAGCGCGATGGCATGCCGGTGGTGCATTGTGGCGATCAGGTGCTGATCGGTGACCGGCTGGAACCCGCTGGCACGCGCACCGGCAACCAGATCTGGGCGGCAGCGCCACCAGCTTCACGCCCGGCGCAGCCCTGCGGCCCGGATATCGGGCGTACGCTCCAGCATCAGCTGCAGGAACTGTGGAACTACCGCTGTGCCGGTGGCGCCATCATGGCCATGGGGCTGCTGGGCTGTGCCTATTATGGTGCGGCAATCCCGTGGCGTCCTGCCGGATTCCTGATCGGTGGCGCAGGTTCGGGCAAGTCCTCGCTGCTGACCGTGCTGCGCGGCGCCAGCCCCATGAACTTCTACACGAACGACACGTCAAAGGCCGGCCTGGAGCAGTCGCTCGATGGCCGCGCCATGCCCAGCTTCATTGACGAGGCATCCGACCGTGAAGACCAGCGCGGCGCCCGCGCCCTGCTCGATCTCGTGCTCTCGGCATCGGGTGGCGAAGGAACGCGCGGCAGCCGTGGCGGCGTGGATGGCAAGGCCCGCAAGATCGAGGTTGCCGGCAGCATCATCATGGCCTCCATCTCGCCACCGGACATGAAGGCGCAGCACCTTGGCCGCTTCACCATCATTGACCTGGTGCGGCCTGATGAAGGGGCAGACTACAGTACCGAGCACAAAGAACTTGCCCAGTGGGCGCAGAAGCACGGCGCAGCACTCTGGGGCCGCGCGCTGGCTGGCTGGACACGCTACCGCGACAGTCTCGCCATCTACCGTCGCGCGCTTGCGGCCATCGGCTGTGCCCCGCGTGAGATGGATCAGCTGGGCGCGCTGCTGGCGGGCTGGTTCATCCTGACATCGGACGGCCTGCCGAACGAAAAGCAGGCAGCCGGCGGCGTGGAAGCCGTGCGCGACTTCATCCGCGACCGCGAGGACGTGGTGGCACAGGATGCACCCATGCAGATGGTCAGCCACCTGCTGTCCACCACCGTCCAGCTGCAACGCTCCACCGAACGCAAAAGCATCGGTGAACTGATCGAGCGCGTGCTGACACGCAAGCTGGCGGTCGAGGCGGATGGCCCCGATTTCTCGCGCGGCGTGGCTGGCGAGGTGCTGGCGCAGCACGGCATCCGTGTCATCCGCGCCGATGAGCCGAAAGACAAGCGCGGACGTGACGCACCGCGTCTGGCACTGGGCAACGGCATCTGGTTCGCGCCCAACAATTCCATGCTCAAGGATCTGTTCAACGGCACGCCGTTCGAGGGCAATCGCTGGGTTTACGAGGTCATGAGGCTGGAAAGCGCCAGGCGCAACGCCAAAGCCATGCGTGTCGGCCAGACACCACCGGCAAAATGCATCTGGGTATCAGCAGAAGAGCTTGGCTTTGAGGGAGAAGATGATAATGATGACTGACAACGCGCGCCCATTACTGGTTCACGTAACCAGTCGTAACCGGCATGTAACCGGAAAATGTAGCAATAACAGCGTTGTAACCATGTAACCGCTGTAACCGCGTTTTTCCTTTGTAAAGGCGCATGGGAAGCATTGCGCCTGTTTGCACTCAAAATATCGGTTACATAGGTTACTAAGTTACATATCCTTATAATATACTGATATATAAGGATTTATGCTGTAACCGCGCTTGTAACCTCCATGTAACCGGCAGTTTGCCGTCACAATGTCGAGGCCAGCATGTCCCCAGTCACCACATTCCGCCCGCATGCTCACCTGCAGGCATCGCGTGAGAGCCAGCGTGGCTCCGCGTCCGCCCGTGGCTATGGCCGCCGCTGGCAGCGTGCGCGCCGCCAGTTCCTTCTGGAGCACCCCGTCTGCCAGTGCGGTGATCCCGAATGCCAGCGCCCCGCGACCGAGGTCGATCACATCCAGCCCCATCGCGGCGATTACGACCTGTTCTGGGATGAAGCCAACTGGCAGGCCCTGACCAAGGAATGTCATTCCCGCAAGACGCGCCGTGAAGGCGGCAGGACTTACTGATGCGCACGGCCGCACACATCATGCCCCAGCGTGGCCCGCTGGCGTTCTGGCGGCGTCCCTGCGGCGTGCGGCTGTTCCGCCACTGGGGCGACTGCTCGCGCATCGCTGCTGCCTGCAACGTCACGCCGCAGGCTGTCAGCCAGTGGAAGCGCGTGCCCACCCATCATGTCGAGACCGTCTCCCGCCTGCTCGGCATCACGCCTGACCGTCTCCGTCCCGATCTTGCACAGAGGAAGCTCATGACCACCAGCAGCATGGACCCACGCGACGCAGCAACCGCCCAGGCGCAGCGCGACGAACGTCTGGACCAGCTGACAGCCGAACTGGACGCAGCCCGTCTGGTCGCACAGCAGGCAAACGTCCGCACCCAGTCCGCGCTGACCCGGCTGGAGGAAGCGCGCCTGACATACGAACAGGCGCGCAGCGAATACCGTGCCAAGCGCGCCGCCATCACCCGCCTGCACCGCCAGCTGCGCGACGCCGGCCTGCCCATCCCTGACTTCGATGCCGATCCCGTCCAGCCAGAACCATCCCGCTCCCTGCCTGGATCACCCGCAGGGATAGGGGGGGTCAAAACCACAGACCAAAAAAGCGTGGACCGCACCCCCTCAAAACTCTCACCGCCGCGAAATTCCTGAACTTTTTTTTGGAGACAGACATGATCCGGGGACGCAAACCCACACCGGACGCGATCAATGAAGCGCGGGGAAATCCCGGCAAACGCGCCCGAAAAACTATCAATCTCGATGCCCTTCCTGTTGCCGGCATCGACGCGCCCAAACACATGCGCGCAAAAGGTCGCAAGTATTGGGTTGAGGTCGCAGGATGGCTGTCAGACAGCCGGATCGTGCGCACGTCCGATCGCAACGCATTGGCGCGGTATTGCGAAACACTGGCCGATTACGTGAAGGTCACGGCAGCGCTGGACAAGCAGGGGCATGTGTATGTCACTGAAAGCAACCACGGCACCATGCAGCGGATCTCGCCATACTTCATGGTGCAGGAACGCCTGACCAAGCGGCTGCAGGATCTGGAGGACCGCTTCGGTCTGACGCCAGCATCACGACAGCAGATCCTTGCCCGCATGGCTGCCGGCACACAGTCCTCCTTGCCGCTGGCAGGGGCGCAAAACAATGCGGACCAGTCAACGGGCACGGGGATGCCCGATGCGCCTGCGGTTCCATCTGATCCGCTCGACTTCTTCAATCAGCCGGCCACACGGCACTGATGGACCAGCAGCTCCCCATTCCGCCCATGCCACGGGGTGCCGAGAAGTTCGGCGCCTGGTGGGATGAGGCTGCAGCCCAGCGCGCCTGTGCGTTCTTCCCCGCCATGCTGCGCCACACGGAAGGGGAATGGGCAGGCAAGCCATTTCATCTGCGGGACTGGCAGCGTGACCGGATCGTGCGTCCCCTGTTCGGCTGGAAGCGCGAGGATGGAACGCGCCTGTACCGCTCCGGCTGGATCGAGGTTCCACGCAAGAACGGCAAGACGGAACTGGCCGCCGGCCTCGCACTGCTCCTGATGTTCGTCGATCAGGAGTTCGGTGGCCAGGGCTATTCCATGGCCGTGGATGAAGACCAGGCCAAGATCGTGTTCAACAAGGCCACCGTCATGGTGTCCATGAATGAAGCCCTGTCGAACCGCCTAGAGCTCCTGAAAAAATCCATCTTCTGTCCGGCCCTGCAATCGTCGTTCAAACCACTATCATCCGGCCCGCGCGGCAAGCACGGTTTCTCCCCCACCTTTGCCATTGGCGATGAAGTCCATGAATGGCGTGATGGCGAGCTGGCCGATGTCGTGCACAAAGGGACTGCAGCCCGTCGCCAGCCGCTGGAAATCTACATCACCACGGCTGGCATCAATGGCGTGGGCTACGCCTGGGAACAGCACGAACTGGCCATGGAGCTGCTGGCGGGCGATGTGGTGGACCCCACCATTCTGCCGGTCATCTTCGCCGCGGGCGAGAACGACGACTGGACCAAGGAAGAGACCTGGCGCAAGGCCAACCCGAATTACGGCATCTCGGTCAAACCCGATTACATGCGCGAGGAAGCCGCCAAGGCCGCCCGCTCCCCACGCGCCGAAAACGACTTCCGCCGCTTCCACCTCAACCAGTGGACCGAACAGGTCACCCGCTGGCTGCCGGTCATTGAATGGAAGGCCTGCGCCGGTCCCATCGGGTGGCAGGATCTTCCGGCCCATGTGCGCGGCCGCCGCTGTTTCGGCGGCATCGATCTGTCCCAGGCGCGCGACTGGAGCGCCCTATGCTGGTGCTTCCCGCCCTTCGATGACAATCCTGATGGCGATTACATCTTCATCTGGCGCTTCTGGCTGCCAAAGCAGTCCCTGCTCGATCAGCCTGCCGGCCGTCGCGCCCGCTTCCAGTCTTTTGCCGATAGCGGCGCCCTGACCCTGCTCCCCGGCGCCGTGGTCGATAACGCCTTCATCCGCCACCAGGTCAATGAAGATGCCAAGATGTTCCAGCCGGAATGGATCGGCATCGATCCCTTCAACACTGGCGACATGCCCAACCGCCTCAAGGATACCGACGGCCTGCCCATTGAATACTTCCGGCAGGGTTTTCTCTCCATGTCACCAGCCTGCAAGGGCTTCGAGCGCCTGGTCATCGGCCACAAGATGCAGCACGGCGGCAACCCCGTCGCATCATGGATGGCCCGCAACATCTCCGTCACATCCGACCCCGCCGGGAACATAAAGCCTGACAAATCGGCCGAGACAGGCGCATCGGGCAAGATCGATGGCATCGTCGCCGCGATCATGGCCTACGGTGGCGCCACCCTCAAACCTCCTGAAAAGCCGGTCGGTGTCCAGAACATCAACGGCATCCTCGTCATAGGGTGACTGCACATGCCTCCTGCTATCCGCCGTGAACCGAAACTGTCCTTCCCCGAACGCAAGCCCGCGCCGGTGAACAAGGATGTCGGCACCACAACCATCCCCAGCCTGGGCATGTTCGCGGCATTTGGCGGCTACCCCGCCAGCACCGGCACGCCTGTTACCCCGTTTACCGCGTTGCAGGCCTCGGCCGTTTACGGCTGCGTCAACTGCATCAGCCAAGACATCGGCAAGCTGTCGCTCACCATGCGCCGCAAGCTGCCGGGCAATCGTGGCTACACAGCCGTCACCGACCACCCGTTGCTCACGGTCCTGCGTAAACCCAACCCATGGCAGACCCGCAGCCAGTTCTGGCGCTATCTGTCCACCTCACTCAAGCTGCGCGGCAACGCCTACGCCGCCATCCTGCGCAACTATGGTGGCGAGCCCACATCCCTGATCCCGCTCTCGCCCGATGTCACCACGCCCGTCATCTCCGATACGGGCCGCGTCTTCTACCGCTTCTCCCATCCCATGATCGGACAGGGACAGCTGTGGTATCAGGAAAACATCCTCCACTTCCGCGACATGATGGTGGATGGCGGATATGTCGGCCTGTCCCCCATCGCCTATGCGCAGGATGTCATGGGCGTTGCCATCGCCGCCCAGCGCCATGCCGCCATCCTGTTCCGCCAGGGCAACCAGACCGGCGGCGTGCTCTCCACGGACAAACCCCTCTCACCCGAAGGCGCGGTCCAGATCGCCAATGAAGTCGCCAACCATTACCAGGGCGTGGAAAACTCCAGCAAGCCAATGGTGCTGGGCTCCGGCATGACATACGAGCGCATGACCCTGACCAATGAGGAAGCCCAGTTCCTGGAGTCCCGCCGGTTCTCGGTCGAGGAAATCTGCCGCATCTTCCGCGTGCCACCCCACAAGGTGCAGCATCTGGTCGGCGGCACGTTCTCCGACATCGAGAACGAAGAACAGGCCTATATCAATGATACGCTCCAGCCGGTAGCGACCGAGATCGAACAGATGGGCAGCGAACGCCTTCTGTTCGAGGATGACATCGCCGCCGGCATCGAACTGTATTTCGATTTCGACAGCCTGCTGCGCGGCAACCAGAAAGCCCGGTATGAAGCCTACAGCATCGGCACCCAGACCGGCATCCTGTCGGTCAATGAAGCCCGCGCCCGCGAAGGCCTGCCCCCGATTGATGGCGGCGACATCCACCGTTTCCCGCTCAATACCGGCGACATCAAGCCGCCCTCCCCGCCACCGACCGGCGCACCGGGCGACACCGCCCCCGAAGTCACACCCCAGACAGCCCCCGCACCAGAGGACAACTGACCATGCGTACCGTCTCCCCCGCCCGTTTCGCCAAGATGGCATGGGAATGCCGCGAGCGCGGCGGCACGTCCCGCCTGCCCGACCTGCGCGTCGTGCGCTCCTTCATCACGAAGCTGGATGTGGCGGAAGATGCCGATACCACCCGCCAGCTGCGCTACACCATCACTACCGATGCCGTGGACCGCATGCAGGATGTCATCTCCGCCGATGGCTGGGATCTGAAATCCTACCTGCAGAACCCCGTCGTGCTGTGGGGCCACGACCATGACCTGGTCATCGGCAAGGCAATCGATATCTCCCGCGCCGGTAACGGCCTGGACGCCACCGTGCAGTTCCAGCCCAGTGACATGCCCATTGTCGGTCCCTGGGCCGATTATGCCTTCCGCTCCGGCGTGACCGGCTTCATCCGCGCCACCAGTGTCGGCTTCCGCCCTCTGGAATGGGATTTCACGGAAGACGAGGAACGTGACGGCGACAGCTGGTTCCCCGGCATCGATTTCAAACGGCAGGAACTGACCGAGTTCTCCGTGGTCAGCGTGCCGGCCAACCCCGAAGCCCTGCTCGCGCCCACTGCCACCGCGCCGGATGCCGGGGGGAAAAGCCTTGAAAATCCCGGAACACAGCCAGTCCCGACCAGTATCGCCGTAGCGCATGCGCACCTGCGTGCTACGCGGGCAAGACGGTTCGCGCTCCCGGCCTGATCTTCCCTACGGGTGCGGGCGCGCCCTCAAGAGGACGGAACATGCCCGCACCAATCAATCTCGAATCCCTCAAGGAACTCCGCCGCCAGCGCAAGAAGGCGGCGGATGATTACCGCAATACCGTAGCACGGCTGGAAGAACGCGCCATCGCCCGCGTCAAGGCTGCCGAGGATGGCAGCCCGGTCGATCCCGAAACCGCCCAGACCGAAGACAAGGCCGATAACGACGCCATCACCGCGCTTGAGCGCACCATTGCGGGTCTCGACACCCGTATCGGCCGCGTGGAGGAAGTCCTCAACCTCGACGCCCAGGCGGCAACTGATCCCGAAAACCCGGACCTGCAGCAGGAGGCCGGCATGTCTGGCGGCGTTACCCGCACCATCATCGGCGTGCCCTTCAAGCAGAAACTGGCAGCCGGCGGCCAGTTCATCCACTACATGCTGACCGTTGGCCATGCCAAGAAATACGGTTTCCAGAGCGCGCTCAAATACGCCAAGGAAGGCCTTGGCAACACCGATGTCGAGCGTGCCCTCGCTGCCGGTGGCCAGACCACCGGCGGCGCGCTCGTGCCCCAGCAGTTCGTGGCCGACCTGATCGAGCTGCTCCGTGCCGCCACCGTCGTGCGCCGCGCCGGCGCCCGCACCATCGACATGGCAACCGGTAACCTGACCATGCCCCGCCTGGCCGGCGGCGCCACGTCCGGCTACCAGGACGAACTGGATGACATCGGCATCAGCCAGGAAACCTTCGACGACCTGCAGTTCAATGCCAAGAAACTGACCACCATGGTCCCGGTATCGAACGATCTTATCCGCCGTGCAGCCATGTCGGTGGACCAGATCGTCCGCGATGACCTGATTGCATCGGCCTCGCGCCGCGAGGATCTGGCATTCCTTCTGGGTGCCGGCACGCTGAAAGACCCGATCGGCATCCTGAACATGGGCGGTTCCGTTATCGCGGGCGGTGCGGCAACCCTGACCGGCGCGATCAATACGCTCCAGGCATGTGAACTGACTCTGAAAAACGGCAACAGCCGCATGATCACGCCCGTGTGGATTTTCCACCCGGCGGTGGAAGCCTTCCTCAAGGGCCTGACGAACGAAGTCGGCGGCTACTTCTTCCGTGATGAAATGAACACGGGGAAGCTGTCCGGCTACGATTATTACACCACCACCCAGCTGCCCACGAACCTGCAGGCCGATGGCAAGGGCTCCTATATCTTCTTTGTCGATATGGCGGACATCCTGATCGGTGATGCCTACACTGCCGATATCGAGGTTTCGTATGAAGGTGCCTATGCCGGCACCGATGGCGTGATGGTTTCCGCCTTCCAGCGTGACCAGACCATCTTCCGCATCATCCGCGAACACGACATCCAGACCCGCCATCTCCAGTCCATCGCCGTGGCGGACGTGGATGCGTGGATACCCGGTGGCTGGACCGGCATGTCTGCTGGCGCGCCCTACACCACCCAGGCGCTCAACACATCCGGCTCGGCCGCACAGAGCGCCAACCCGACCAGTGGTACGACCACGTCGGGCAGCAGCAACTCGGGCACGACCGGCACAACGGGCAGCTGACGCTGCCCATCCCTTTCCATTCCTGACAGGAACACCCGATCATGAATTTCCGTCGCGCGACAACCATCGCCCAGCAGGAAGATACACCCCGCGTTCCCGTGCGCCTGACCCGCTGGTGGCGTGGTTATCAAAAGGGGCAGGTCGCCTGCTTCAAGGAAAGCACCGTGGACGAACTCAGGCGCAAGGGCTGGGCCATCCCTTACAAGCCCACAAAGGAAGAAAAGGAAGACGACGAACGTCGCCTGCAGATCCAGCTCGATGGCATCAGGCAGGAGCGGCGCCTGCGCGATTTCGTCATGCAGGGGCTCGCTGAACCCACCAGCCCCAAGCGCGCCCGCGCCTGATGCCCACCACGCTTGTCCTGCGGGTCAAGACGCCACCGCAACGCAAGGCCATTTCCCTTGGCTTTGCGAAGCGGCACCTGCGTATCGACCACGATGATGATGACGACCTGCTGCGCACCTACATCCGTGCCGCAACGTCATGGGTGGAAAAGTTCACCGGCCGCGCCCTCATCACCACAGAATACACCATGGCCATCGGTGACCAGCCCATCGCCAACGCATGGCCCATGACACCGTCTCCCCTGCTGGTCCTGCCGCTGGCCTATTCATGGCCACCCATGCACCCACGGCCGTACCGCCTGCTGCGCGCCCCGTTCCAGACTTTTGGCGGCATTCAGGTCATCGACCCGGAAGGCGCGACCGAAACTCTCTCCCCCACCGACTACTGGCTCGATGTCGCGTCCGAGCCAGCCCGGTTTTCCATGACCGGATCGTTCGGCCTGCTACGCGGCCGTCACCTGCTGGTCACTTTCACCGCAGGCTATGGCGACACCCACAAACAGATCCCCGCTGACATCAGGCTCGCGATCGCCATGCTCACCGCCTACATCTATGAAAACCGGGGCGACATGACCATGGAGGCCATGCCCGACTGGGCCGAGGCCATGCTCTTCAACTACCGCCTGGTCTGGTTCGGTGCCTGAAGACGAACGCATCCGCGTGGGCCGCCTGCGCTGGCCGGTCCTGATCGCGCGCCGCAACCAGATGCCCGACCAGACCGGAACGGGCATCGTCACGTCGTTCGATGGCATGGCAAAGGTCCGGGCCGATGTGCAGGCAGTCGGCGCCATGACCTACTGGGGCACCATGCAGACCGACAGCCCCGCCGTCACCCATCGCATCTTCATGCGCTGGACGGATGCCATCCCCAACACCCACGCCATTTTCCGCACCACACGCCGCAATGACGGCTCGCTGCGGTGGGAACAGTTCCGCGTGCGCCGCTGGAAGGAACTCGGTGGCCGCAAGCGGTTCGTGTGCATCGAATGCGAGCTGGAACAGCAGGGAACGGACAACCAGATCGATGCCACAGAATAGCAACATTCAGATCGAGATATCCGCCTACGCCCCCGAGTTCTCAAAGAAGAACCTGCGCAAGAACCTCCAGATAGCAGGCCGTGAAGTCGCCACCGCAGCCCGCAGGCTCATCCGCTCATCTGTCGGTGGTGGCCGTCTGTATTACGGCGGCGGCGGCAGTATCAAATACCGCGGTGGTACCAGTCCCGGCAAACACCGCGCATCAGCACCCGGGCAGGCGCCGGTCAATGTCACCGGCACACTCGCCCGTTCGATCCGCGCCCGGCTGCTCAAGGGCAAGACCCGCGATGTCGAGTCCATCCGTGACGCTGCCTTCTACGCCAAGTTTCTGGAAGCCGGCGCCAGGGGCGGCAAGGCGGGCAGCCGGAACAAGCGCAGCCGCAGCCAGCTCTACGTCTCCAGTGGTCGCGTTCTGGCACCCCGCCAGTTCCTTTCCACCGCGCTGGCCCAGCGCGCGCCCTCCATCCAGCGCCGCCTGGCCGATGCCGCCGTAAGGGACATTGTGATGGAGCGCGTAAAGACATGAATATCGATGCGGTCATCATGCAGATCCGCGCCTGTTCGACGTTCCTGTCGCTCGATGCCAATGGCGAACGCTGTGCGGCCGGTGCAGCCGAACTGGCCCAGGTGGTGGACAAGGCATGGCTCAAACGCCCCGCCGCCTATGTCATTTCGCTCGATGATGCAGCGGGGGACAACCTCTCCAGCAACGGCCTGGACCAGGACGTGACCGAAACCATCGGCATCGTGGTGGACCTGCCCAACCGTGCCGACCAGCGCGGCCAGTTCGCCTCCTCCCTGCTTGATCTCGCCCGGGCCGACCTGTTCCGCTGCATCCTCAACTGGCGACCGGACTGGGCCAATTCATCGCAGGGTTTCAACTATGCCGGCGGCCATCTCGTGCACATGGATCGGGAGCGGTTGCACTGGCAGTTCGATTTCTCCTTGAAAATCCTGATTACCGATCAGGACGGCTGGCAGCCCCCGGCCGATCCCATCATAGGGATAGAGGCAACATTGACTGATCCCGAGAACGGCAAGGAAACGCCGTTCGGCTTCACGCTCGGTTCGCCTGGAGGCACATAATGAAAATCTACCCGGTCGAGGGGCGGACGGTAAAAGACCCCCGCACCCGCGCGCCAGTTCCCGAAAAGGGCCTGACCGTCTCGGATTACGATCCGTTCTGGGCACGCCGCCTGCGCGATGGCGATGTCACGAAAACACCACCCGCAGTGGATGCGCCCGCACCCGTCGCACAGGCCACCGCCAAGCAGGATGAGGCGGCAGCCCCGGCTGCTGCCAAGGCACAGGCCCCCGCGCAGGAGGATAAGTCGTGAGCGAATCAATCACCTTCCCCAACTATCCCACCACGAACCGCGTCCCGGGCGTGTTTGCGGATATCGACCCCAGCCAGGCCAATACTGCAACGGTGGCGCTGCGCGCGCTCATCATCGCCCAGCGCCTGAAATCCGGCACGGCACCTGCCGGCACGCCGGTCATCATCCCCAGCCCGGCCGCCGCCGTCACCATGTTCGGCGCCGGATCGCAGGCCGCCATTGCGGTATCGCACTATCGCAACATCGACACCTTCGGTGAGCTGTGGGTGCTTCCGCTCGATGATGATGCGGCAGCGCAGGCTGCCGCTGGCGCCATCGCCATATCCGGCACGCCAACCGGCTCGGGCACCATCGTGTTCCTCATCGACGGCGCACTGGTCCCGGTCGCCTATGCCGTGGGCGATGCCGCAGCCGATATCCTTGCCCGCATCCCCACCGCCATGGCGCAGGTCGCCAACATCCCCGTATCGGCCGGCACCATCACCGATGCCTCCCTGCCACTGACCGCGCTCAATGCTGGCGCGTGCGGCAATGACATCCTGCTCGGCACGTCCGATACGTCCTCGGATTACACGTCCGACGGCCTGACCATCACTTTCACCCAGTTCACGGGTGGCAGTGAAAACCCGTCCGCCGCCATCACGCCCGCACTCGCCAACCTCGGCAACCGGACGTTCGATTTCGTGTGCTGTCCCTACACGGACGCCACAAGCCTTGCCGCCATCAAGGAATTCTGGAACGACCAGACCGGCCGATGGTCGTGGCTGCAGATGCTGTTCGGGCATGTCTTCTCCGCCGTGCGTGGCACGCTGGGGGAAGTGACCACCTTCGGTGGCACGGTCAATGACCAGCACCTGACCGTCATGCCCATTGCAGACAGCCCGCATTCGCCCCTGCGCTGGGCGGCAGAAATCACGGCAGGCGTGGCAGTCAAGGTGCGCGCCGATCCGGGCATCCCCATCACCCAGGTAGCGCTGACGGTTCTGCCGCCGTCCCAGCCCAACCAGTGGACGTTCTCCGAACAGAACAGCCTCCTGTATGAAGGCCTGTCCGTGTTCTCGGTCGGTGATGACAGCACCGTCTACATCCTGCGCCTGATCACCACGTATCAGGAAAATGCCGCCGGCATGCCCGATGATTCCTATCTCGATTGCGAGACGATGAATCAGCTGGCCTACGTCATCCGTGACCTGCGCGAGTTCCAGACGCCCTACCTGACCAAGAAGCTGGTGTCCGACACAACCCGCATCGCGGCCGGGTCCAATGCCATCAATGCTCCCGTGGTCAAGCAGGCGCTGATCAGCCGCTACGCAGCGCTGGAAGATGCAGGTTACGTGCAGAACAGTGCCAATTTTGCAGCCGCCATCATCGTGCAGAACGCTGGCGGCGGCCAGCTGCGCGAGCTGCTGCCGATCGATGTCGTCAACCAGGTGCGCGACATCCCCATGCTCATCCAGTTCCGCAAGAGTTAAGGACCGAAAATGGCCAGTTCAGCAGGCATGCGCCGCGCCGGCGTTGGTGCCGGTTTCATCAACGGCGTGCCATACGACATCATCGAATGCCGCTACAGCCCCGCCAGATGGACCCGTGAAACCCTAAAGGGGCAGAACGGCATCCACGGCTATTCCGAAAACCCCCAGCAGGGCCGCATCATCATGTCGATCCGTGATGCCGGCGGCATGACGGTCCGCGACTTTAACGACATGTCGGACGCCGAAGTGCAGCTCCAGCTTGCCACGAACAAGACCGTGGGCGGCTCGGGCCTGTGGTGCACCGAGGCTGTCGAGGTCAGCACCGGGGAAGCAACAATGGAAGTCACGTTTGAAGGCGTGAGCGTTACGGAGACCCCCACATCATGAGCAAGCTGCCCGATCCGGTAAAAACCATCGAGCTTGAAACCCCGATCAACACGAAATCAGGGGCCTGCTACACCCAGCTGGACCTGTGCGAACCCACCGGCGGCCAGGTGCTCAATGCCGAAAAGCACCTCAAGGGGGCCACCATCGGCCCGGTGGACCTGCGCATGTATTCGCTCACGCTGGTCTCGCAGAACGCGGGAATACCGTTTGCCGATATCCGCGACTACTTCCCGATCAGCGTGATCAATGAGGCAACCCGTTACCTCCAGTCTTTTATCGAGGCTGGCCAGGAGACTGGCGGCAGCTAGCCGTTCTCCTGTCGCAGCGGCTGGGCTGGTCAGCACGGGAATCACACAGCCTGACCGGTTCGGAAATGGTCTGGTGGCTGGAGGAAATAGACAGGCAGACTGAAATGGAACGCGAAAATGGCTAGCGGCTTTACCATCACCATTTCCGCAGTCGATAAGGCCAGCCGGGTGATGAACGACATCACCAGGCGGGTCAACGGCATGAATGCCCCCATCCGCCGCTTCCGGGGGGCATTCGGTCGGTTCATGGATGCCAGTGGTGTGCGCCGCCTCGCGGGCGCATTCCGGGACTGGACGGCGGCAGGCCTCGGCACGGCAGCATCCCTGCTCAAGGTCATTGAGCCCATGGGCATCCTGACGGGTGCCGCATCGCTGACAGGCCTCTACAAGCTGACCACCGCCTGGGCGCAGTTCGGCACGCGCCTGGGTTTTGACGCCCAGCGCATAGGCATCCTGCCCCAGAAACTGCAGGCCCTGCAGGGGGCAGCAGAAGAAGCCGGTGCATCAGCCGGGTCCATGACGACCGGCCTGCGCTCCCTGCACGACAACATGGTCGATGCCATCGGCGGCCGGAACAATGAGGCCCTGCTCTATTTCCGCCAGCTCGGCATCCGCATAGGCAGCATGCGCGGCGGCGTCCGCGATGTGACGCAGGTACTCCCTGAACTGGCCGACAAGATTGCCCGGCTGCGCGACCCGACCCTGCAGGCCCGCGTTGCCACCCAGTTGCTGGGTTCTGCCGGTGAAGATCTGCTCCCTTACCTGCGCCGTGGCTCAAAAGGCATGCAGATGCTGGAGGCCGATGCCCGCAGGCTGGGCGTGACCAACCAGAAAGGCGTGCAGGCTGCATCCGATCTTCAACTGGCCCAGACCCGGCTGGGGCTGGCCACGCGCGGCCTCGCCTATTCCATTGCGGAAAAAGCAGGCCCGGGGCTGCAGTCCCTGCTCAACTGGTTTACCGACCTGATCGCCAAGAACCGCGAGGCCATTGCCGCCCGGATCGGGCAGGCAGTCGAGTCCTTCGCCAAATGGATCATGTCCGTGGACTGGAAGCAGATCGGCGATGACATTGCCGAGGTTGCCGATGATGCCCAGAGCGTGGCCAGAAGCCTGGGCGGCTGGAAAGAGACCGCGAAGGATGTCGGCAAGGTCATCATGGCCGTCCTGATCGGCCGGATGCTGCTGGGCCTCGGCATGACGCTGGGCAAGATCGTACAGGTCACTCTGGCCCTCAAGGCCATGCGCACGGCAACCATTGCTGCCGAGGCCGCATCAGCCGCCAGTGCGGCTGCGGCCGCCGCAGCAGGAGGCACTGAGGCGGCAGCGGCAACAGGCGCCGGATCTGTGGCGGAAGGCGCTGCAGTGGCAGGGGGAGCCGCCGCCGCTGCGGGCGGCGCTGCCAGAACGGGCATTGTGGCGCGCACAATGAACATGGGCCGCGCCGGTCTGCGCCTGGGCGGCCGTGCGTTGCCTCTCCTGGGCATGACCGCCCTGGCATATGATGTGTGGAATGAAGTCCTTACCGGTGGCGGCCACCTGGCCCGCAATGACACCATCGTAAGAACACCGCCCCTGAAAAAGGACGTGGCGGCAGAAGCCCGCATCGCCGCCGCGCGTCATGGTCTGGACCCTGACCGGTTTTCCAGCCTGCTCCAGACCGAAGGGGGTGGCTATCGCAACGTATCGCCAGCCGGCGCATTCGGACCGGCCCAGCTCATGCCGGGAACAGCGGGTGGACTGGGGCTTCCCAGGTCCATCAATGATCCGCACTACACCTGGCAGGGCAATCTGGATGGCGGTGCACGCTACTTCAAAAGCCTGCTCGACCTGTTTCACGGCAATTACGAAGCGGCGGAAGCGGCCTATAACGCCGGGCCGAACAAGGCAGGGGTAAAGCTGTTTGCCGCCACCGGCGACCCGTCACGCCTCCCCCGGGAAACGCAGGATTACGTCGCCTCCATTGACGCCCTGACCAGTTCCGCCAAACGCATGCATGCTGATGTCGCGCACGGTGATGGTGTGCCGGTCCCCGCAGATGATGATGCCGCTGGAGAAACGGCTGCCGCTCCGGTCGGTGCACCGCGTGGCCCGGTCTGGCAGGACCGGCCGGCCCAGGGCGCCGCTGCCCGCTCCGGTTCGGACAACGATAGTGCCAGATCTGAAACCGCATCCCGCTCCGGGGGGGGCACCTGGAACGATTTTGCCCGGCGCCTGACCGTTGATCTGCGCGTCCACAACGATGGCCATCCGCAGGCCCCGCGTGTCAGCATAAAGGGCGCACGCATGGCGGGCGGTGGCCCCGCGCCAAAAATCTCCACTGCCATGCCGTCGGAATCGATGTAAATGTCCGTAATCGACCTGTTCATCCCCGCCATATGGCGGGGTGTCCCGTTCCTGGTGCGTGAAGGTTCGCTATCCGGCGGACGACGCACTGCTGTCCATGAATATCCATACCGTGATGACCCATGGCCCGAGGATATGGGCCGCGCACCCCGCGTCATGACACTGGCCGGGCGCCTGGTGGGCGATGATGTGTACCTCCAGCGCGCCGCCCTGCTGGCTGCCTGTGAACTGGAAGGCCCGGGCCTTCTGATCCATCCTACCCTGGGCCCGGTGCAGTGCAGCCTGGTCGAGCCGGTCCAGTTCCGCGACCGGGGCGACGCACAGCGCGAGGTCCAGTTCGATCTGGTCCTGATGCAGGCCGGCTCGCGTCTCTATCCCAACCTGCTCATCAATACCCAGAATGCGATCCTTGTCGCGGTTGCGGCTGCCGTCCTGGCCGTGGCCGACGTTCTGGCCAGCCAGCTTGCCAGCATAAAATCCACCGCCAGTGCCGTAAGCCTGGGGGCGCAGAATGTCGCCAGCGCATGGGGGGCAGGCGCATCGGCGGCCGGCCGCGATCCCGCCGCCATCGCGAACGAAACCTCGGGCCTGACCAGCTATAACGGGCGCTATGCCGGCGGCATGCTGGCCGCGCCCGCACCTGCCAACGCCACTGTGGCCAGCCAGCGCGCTGCCGTCATCACGTCCCGCACCGCGATCGATGCGGCCGTGGCAGCCCTGTCCACAGCCGCACTGTCCGCCGTATCCGATCCTGCCGCCTGCGCCACGGCCGCGCGGGCCGTGGTCGTGGCCATCCGGGCCGCCACCATCAGCCCGGCCGACCAGATCCGCGTGCTGTCTACGCTGGCCGGCTACCAGCCATCCGTCATGGCCACCACGGCCCCCATCGGGGCGGATGTCGCCACCGCACAGACCGCCATGGGCAACGCCCTGCGCCGCTCCGCCATCATCGGCCTGGCCGAAGCGGTCGAGGCGGCCCAGCCGGACAGTGCCGAACAGGCGCAGGCCATGCTGGTCAGCATCATCACCGTGCTCGATGCCGAGATCATCACGGCAGCCGACAGTGCGGACAGCGAAAGCTATGCCGCGCTCCGCGCGCTCCGCACCACCGTGGTGCAGGATCTGAGCGAGCGCGGCGCCCAGCTCGCTCACATCGAGACATTCACGTTCAACGCCTCCATGCCCGCCATCACGCTGGCATGGCGTCTCTACAAAGACCCGACCCGCACCCGCGACCTGGTCGCCCGCGCGGACTGTCCCCATCCCCTGTTCATGCCCCTGCAGTTCGAGGCCCTGGACCAATGAACCTGATCAACGCCCTGGCAGGCGGCGACCTGCCGGACATCAACACCGAAGTCACGCTGACCGTGGGCAACACGAAATGGTCCGGCTGGCAGGAAATCCGTGTCACGCGCGGGGCCGAACGCTGCCCGTCCGATTACGATATCGGTCTGACCGAGAAATATCTCGACACCAGCCAGCTCGACATCATGCCCGGGGAGCCCTGCACGCTTTCCATCGGCGATGTAAAGGTGATCGACGGATACGTGGATATTTACGAAATCGGTGTCGGCACAGGCCATCAGGTCCGTATCGGCGGCCGCTCGCGCTGCTCCGATCTGGTCGATACGCATGCCGTCGTGCCGCGCGGCCAGCTGGGCAGCTGTGATCTGGTCCAGCTGGCCAAGCAGCTCTGCACGCCCTACGGGATCGATGTGGTGACAAAGAACATCACGCTGCCATCGACCACCAGCGACCGCATCATCCAGATCTTCAATGTAACACTCGGGCAGACCCCCTATCAGCTGATCGAGGAATGCGCCCGGTATATGGCGGTCATGGTTTACGATGATGCGGACGGCAACCTTGTTCTGTCATCTGTCGGCACAGACACCCACGCCAGCGGTTTTGCCGAGGGTGTGAACGTACTGGAATGCAGCGTCACCTACCGCATGGATGAGCGCTTCAGTACCTACCTGCCCGTCCTGTTCAGCGTGCAGAACTTCAACGATTTCGACAATGCCAACGCCGGCAACCAGTTTACCCCGCTCAAAGATCCCGGCGTGCCACGCTACCGACCCTATTTCGTGGTCAGTGAACAGAGCTACAACGGCCAGTTCCTGGCTGAACTGCGGGCCAAGTGGGAACTACAGCGCCGGCGTGGCCGCTCGCAGGCCGTGCGCCTGGTCTGCGATTCCTGGCATGACAGGGCTGGCGTACTCTGGACCCCGAACACCCTTGTGCCCGTTCACCTGCCGGCCCTTAAACTGCCCGGCAAGACATGGCTGATTACCGATGTGACGTTCTCCAAGAGTGCCGAGCAGGGCACCACGGCGGAACTGACCCTGATGCCGCCCGAGGCCATGACAGTCGAGCCCGCCGTGCAGACCCCGTTTGACTGGCAGGTGCAGAATGATTTGGCCAGCACTGCCGGGCAGGAACAGGCATAATGAGGCACCTGCTTTCCCGCCTGTTCGGTATTGGCCGCACAACGACTGCGCCGAACGATAGCGGCCCCGTCCAGACCGTGCAGATCAGCCTCAATGAATATGAAACGCTGGATGGCAAGCCGGTCATCATCGCCTACGGCCTGATCAGCTGCCCGCCTGTCGGGTCTGATGTCATGCTCACATGTACTGGCGGCAAACGCACGGACAGCGTGATCACCGGCCACAACCACCAGAAATACCGCCATACCGGCGCGCAGCCGGGTGAGGCCGGCATCGCGAATCCGGTTGTCGGCACCGTCATTCTCGCAAAGGCGAATGGGGATGTTTACATCAAGCCCGCATCCGGCAAGGTCATTGTGGATGGCGGCACAGTCACGGCAAAAGATTTCATCACCGCCGGCGGCGTCAAGCTGTCCGATCACACCCATAGCGGGGTCCAGCAGGGCAGCTCCAGCACACAAGGGCCACAGGGATGACCGATATCCGCCTGGTCTATGACAACACGAAAATGCACTGCGACTGGGTCATCACCAATGGTGATCTGGACACGGACGCGGATCTGGAAACCGCCGTCCTGTTCAGCCTGTTTACCGATGCCCCTGCCCCCAGCGGCACGGTCACGCCCGACGGATCGAACGACCTGCGTGGCTGCTGGATCGACGGGCTGGAAAGTTTCCAGATGGGCTCCCTGCTCTGGACGATCGAGGGTGCGAAGAAACAGGGCAACAGCCTGCTGACCCACGCCCGCACCATATGCGAACAGGCCCTGCAATGGCTGGTCGATGACGGGATCGTGGGCAGTATTACCGTGCAGACATCGTGGCTGAACGCCACATCCTTGAATATCGGCATCCGTCTGACAAAGCCCGATGGCACCGACACATCCTTCCAGTATGCGTGGGCATGGAAGGACACCGCCCGGAATGCCCTATCAACAGCCAACCCTTTCTGACCTGAAATCCCAGGCCCTGAACGATATTGTCTCAAGCAATATCACGAAGGGCCTGTCCCTCCTGCCGCGTTCCGTACTGCGCACCCTGGCATGGTGTTTTTCCAACCTGACCTGGGGCAATTACGACTATCTGGCCTACTGCTACCGGCAGGCGGTCCCTTTTACCGCCACGGATGAAAATCTGGACGGCTGGGGGGCGATGCGCGACATCCTGCGCAAGGATGCCACCACGGCCAGCGGCCAGGTCCAGTTCACCGGCTGCACGCCGGACGTCCCGCTCCCGTCCGGCACCGTCATCATGCGTGCCGATGGGGTGGATTATGCCACCACCGCTGATGCCACGGCCGATGCCTCGGGCACGCTGACGGTGCCCGTTACCTGTCAGTCCACGGGCGCTACCGGAAATTGTGATGCCGGCGTGGCTTTCAGCCTGCTCACATCTGTCTCCGGCATCCCGGCACAGGGCAGCACGCCTGCCGGCATGACCGGTAGCGCCGATCAGGAGACCGACAGCGAATACCGCACCCGGGTGCTCACGGCCTACGCATCCCGCGCGGGTGGCGGCCGCCAGTCCGACTATGTGGAATGGGCGGAAGATGTGGCTGGCGTCACCCGCGCCTGGTGCAACCCGCTCGCCTTCGGCCCCGGCACCGTCACGGTCTATGTGATGCTGGATGATGCGCAGGAGGAAAATGGCGGATACCCGCAGGGAACAGACGGGTGTGCAACAAACGAAACCCGATACACTGTTGCCACTGGCGACCAGCTAGCCGTTGCCAATGCCATCTGGACCGAACAGCCGGTTACTGCACTGGTGGCCGTATGCGCGCCCAAACCGTTCCCCGTGGATGTCATCGTAGCGAACCTTTCCCCCAACACCGCAACCCAGATCGCAGCCATGAAAACCGCTCTGTCTGACCTGTATTTCAGGTCTGGCACCCCTCTGGGCATGACACTGGAACAGAGTGATATCGAAAGTGCCCTGATTTCCACTGGCGCATCGTTCACCATCGCCTCGCCCTCTGGTCCTGTATCCATACCGGTCGGCTCCCTGCCATCCGTCGGCAATCTGGTAGCAACATCCTGATGGGCATTCCCGGCTACTCCGCTGACCAGACACTGGCAGCCTTCAAGCGCACCCTCCCGCGGGGCCGTGCGTGGCCGCGCGGAACCGATACGGTCATGCATGCCGCGCTTGCAGGCTTCATGCCCACGGCCGCACGCTTCATCAACGCCGCCCGTTCCATAGTGCCTGATGTCTTTCCGGCTACGGCCACCAGCGTGCTGGATGAATGGGAAGCAACCCTTGGGCTGCCCGATCCCTGCGCGGGTAACAGTCCCACCATCCAGCAGCGTCGCAACCAGGTAGTGGCCCGTCTGGCTGATACCGGCGGCGCGTCCGTCGGCTACTTCGTCCAGTTTGCCAAAAACCTCGGATACGACATCACCATCACCCAGTTTGCCCCTGCACAGGCGGACTTCCTGTGTGCGGATGACCCGGTTTACGACCCGTTCTGGGCCTATGTCTGGCGCGTGAACGCGGCCAGCACCACCGTCACCTATTTCTCCGCTGATCAGTCCTACGCTGATGATGCACTCGCCGTCTGGGGCAATGCCGTCCTCGAGTGTGAAATTACGGCGCGTGTCCCTGCCCACACCTCTGTCCTGTTTGCATACGGATAATCAATCATGGTCTATCGTATAGACGACACCACAGCAGTTGCGACATTACCAGCAAACCCCACAGACAATATTGGAAATCCGGGTTTTTTTACTGGAGGCTCCACTGGGGGGCAGTCCGCGACACGCGTACGCTACTGGTGGCTCAATATGGTCCAGGAGGAATTATTCGCCATCCCTGCTGCCGTCGGCATGGCGCCCGACAAGAGCAATAACGGGCAGGTTCTGGCAGCAATCAAACAGCTGATTTCCACTGCGCTGTCTGATGGCGGCGTCCTGCAGCTGGTGAACGATGCCACGACTGGCATTGCCTCGCTGGGCTTCAACACCCAGCAGAAAATCGTGGCGGCAACAGATACCGCAGGCACCGTATATTTCCTGCCCCAGACATACACGGACAGCCAGACCGACTATATCCAGCAACTGGGGTACGTGCCCGGCGGCGGGAACGCGGCAGGTTACCTGTCTGTTGTGACGGCCAAGGGCACCTATCAGGGGGCGATGCAGCCGTGGGTCACCGCCAACTTTGTCGCCGGGCTGGCCAATGACGTGACCGTGGCCATGCAATCCATGGGCTTCAACACCCAGCAGGACATCGTGGCCTGTACGGATACGGCAGGAAACGTCCGCTTTCTGCCCCAGACCTATACCGACAGCCAGACCGCCTACATCCAGCGGCTCGGGTATGTCTCCAAGGACAGTTCGGGCCTCTCCTATCTCTCCATCGAGACGGCAGAAGGCAATTACCTGGGCGCCACCCGCGACTGGACAGCCGCTTCCTATGTCGCGCAACTGTCCAATGCCTATACCACGCCGGTTGTAAGCATCGGGTTCAACACCCAGCAGAACATCGTGGCATGCACCGATTCCGCAGGTGTGGTCAGGTTCCTGCCCCAGACCTACACGGACAGCCAGACCGCCTACATCGAGCGGCTCGGGTATGTCGCCAAGGACAGTTCGGGCCTCTCCTATCTCTCGATCGAGACGGCAGAAGGCAATTACCTGGGCGCCACCCGCGACTGGACAGCCGCTTCCTATGTCGCGCAACTGTCCAATGCCTATACCACGCCGGTTGTAAGCATCGGGTTCAACACCCAGCAGAACATCGTGGCATGCACCGATTCCGCAGGTGTGGTCAGGTTCCTGCCCCAGACCTACACGGACAGCCAGACCGCCTACATCGAGCGGCTCGGGTATGTCGCCAAGGACAGTTCGGGCCTCTCCTATCTCTCGATCGAGACGGCAGAAGGCAATTACCTGGGCGCCACACGCGACTGGGCAGCCGCCACCTATGTCGCGCAACTGTCCAATGCCAATACCACGCCGGTTGTAAGCATCGGGTTCAACACTGACCAGAACATCGTGGCGTGCACGGATTCCAAGGGTGTCGCACGCTTCCTGCCCCAGACCTACACGGACAGTCAGACAGCCTACATCCAGCGGCTTGGATATGTCGCCGACGATGGAAGCGGCGCGGATTACCTCTCTATCGAGACAGCATCGGGCAATTACCTGGGGGCAACGCGAAGCTGGACGACCGCGCAGGTCGATGCCGTCTCTCCCGGTCGTCTCCTGAATGTCCAGAAATTCGCCACGCCCGGATCGGCAACCTACACCCCGACGGCAGGCACCAAAACCATCGAGGTGTTGGTCCAGGGCGGTGGTGCCGCTGGTGGTTCGTGCGCAGCAACGGCCAGCAATGAGATTGCAATGGGGGCTGCCGGCGGTGCCGGTGCCTTCGCGTTTGCCCGCTACGCGATATCCAGCCTGGATGTCTCGTCTGGCGTTCCCATTACCGTTGGCGGCTATGGCACGGCATCCGCAGGCAATGCTGGCGGAAACGGGGGCGCATCATCGTTTGGCAGTTACTGCACGGCTCCGGGCGGGATTGGCGGCTTCTATGGCACCGCAAATGTGTCGGCCTCCAATATCTTTTCGGGTTCTTCGGGCAGGTCGGCTACGCCCAGCGGCAGCGGCATACTGGTTTCCGAGATTGGTGAGAGCGGCGGTCCCTGCATTGCAACGGGCGTCGTTACCGGGAACGCCATTGGCGTCATGGCGGGCGGCCGCTCCCGTTTCGGGTCCGGTGGCCCCCCGATGAGCGGCGGTTCGGGTTCCCCCGGCAGCGCGCAGAACTTCGGTGCAGGCGGATCGGGGGCGTGCTGCGGGCCGAATAACACCACGGGCGTCGTGGCCGGGAACGGCGGCGGCGGCCTCATCCTGATCAGGGAGTATGCGTAATGGCCACATCCACATATGCATGGGTGCACAATGGCGTCGTGGGGCAGATCATTACCACCGATGCAACCCTGTCATCGCTCTACGCCCCGGATTTCGTGGCGGCCTGCGTGGACGTCACGGCCGTTTCGCCTGTACCGCAGGAACGCTGGACCGCAACGCAGGCGGCCAGCGGGGCATGGACCTTTGCCGCACCGGTTGCTGCTGTCGTGCCGCTGAAAACACAGGCGCAGGATGCATTGACATCTGCTGCGTCCGCCACATGGCAGGCCTATGGCATGTATGGGGAATCAACACCTGCAGATATCGTGGCTTACCTGAAAGCCCTGCAGGCAATCGCCAATGGCTCTGATGTAACCAGCACAATGTTGCCTGTGGCGCCTGCCGATCTTAATGGGACATCGCAGACATCATGACCGCGTCTTGGGTCGCCAGTCGGGCACGCACAATCCTTTTTCCGGTTCCGGGTGACTCTGCCCTGCGCGGTATCTCCGTTCGACCGTTTCCACGGGCATGGCCGCCCAAGGTTGCCGGAGATGCACTGGACTACAGTGTCGATTACACACCATGGCTGGCAGACTGTAACGACACGATCAGCACAATCGCGGTCAAGGATGTATCCGCTGCTCCTGCCACGGGCCTGTCGATCGACTGGGCGGTCTTCGTCAACGGTATCGTCACCCTTGGCCTGTCTGGCGGCCAGCCTGGGCCACGTTACGAGATCCTCATTACTGTGACCACGGCACAGAAACGCACCATTACCGGGCGTTTCACGCTGTCTGTTTCCGCCTCGGACGACATGCCGGCCGCCAGCGCATGCACACCGCCTGACATCACGTTTACGGCCGGAACAATTACCATAAACGGCACCGCGAACGCGTAGCCTTTAATAACGGTGCACCCGGCATTTCGCTGTGTACGGGTGCACCGACCATATGCAACCTCTGTGCTCGTAATCTGATCGTGCACAAGGGACTGCCCTATGGAACTCTCGCCTCCTGAACCGCCGGGGCAGGAACAGCAGATCAGTCTTCTTTCGCTGGACCGAAGGATGACTGTGATGGAAACGAAATTCGACCTGGACCGCGAAAGCCGGACCCGGTTCGAGCATGGCGTCGCCGCCCAGCTGGCGACCATGAACGGCAATATCGTCTCGCTCCGCGATGAAAACACCCTGAAGAAGGGTACAATCCGGGGAATTGTCCTGGTCCTGTCGTTTGCTGGGTCCAGTGCGGGCGCCGGCGTCATCATGCTGCTCAAGCATCTGGCTGCAGGTGCATCATGATCATGTCGGTATGCACTGGTCTCGATATCAGCCAGCTCAAGCATGAAATCATCGCACCTACGCTACAGGCCATCGCGTTGGATGGTCCGGCCGCCGTAAACCTCGTGACCGGCATCGCCCTGGCGGAAAGCCGGGCGGCCTACCTGCGCCAGTTCAATGGCCCGGCGCTGGGCCTGTGGCAGATGGAGCCGGCCACGCATGATGACTGCTGGACCAATTTTCTCAACAGCACGGCGCAGTCCGTGCTGCGCGGCCGTATCGAGGGTCTGCTGTCCCCCGAACCGCGTTTGACCCAGCTGGTATCCAATCTGCGCTACGCCTGTGCGATGGCGCGCGTGCGTCTGTTCCGCGCCCCGGCCCCGCTGCCTTCTGCCACTGATGCGGTCGCACTCTCCGCCTACCACAAGCAATTCTACAACTCGGTCCTGGGCGCCGCGAACGCCGGGGCCAACCGCGTCCTGTTCCAGGCCGCGATCGATGCATCGTGAAAGGTCGCACCATGAACCCCAAATCGGCATCCGCATGGGTGCGGCAGCCCTCCACCCTGTTCTTCCTGGCCATCGTGGTCGGCACTGCCGTTGCCACCTGGTGCAACGTCATCCCGCAGGGCGCTGCTGCTGCCATGCTGGCGGCATCCCTGCCGCTGCTGCTCAATGACACCACATCCGACACGGCGGCCAATCCCGCCCTGGTCGCCGTGGTGAACGCGCTGGCCACCCACCATGAAGTCGGCTCGGCTGCCATGCAGGTCATCCGCGCCACGGCACCGCACCTGCTGACCGATGGTACGCTGGCCATCACGAAGCCGCCGGCATCCGCCCCGCCATCGCGCTCGACGGGACTGCCCGCCATCGCCTGCCTGATCGGCACGGGCTTCCTGCTGACCGCCTGCGGCTCAACCACGCAGGTCAAGCTGCGCCAGTCGGTCAATGATCTGGAAAGCGCTTATGATGTGCTGGCCGAGCCCATGCCCGACGTGATGGCCGGCAAGGTGCCCGGCATCACCCTGACGGACGCGGACAAGGCCCTGATCAAGAAAGCCAGCCAGACCGTCTATAACGAAATCGCCACGCTCCAAACCGCGATAGACGGCGGCAAATCCCTGACAGAGACCGCTGTATCCGGGCTGGAGACCGATTTCGCATCGTTCCAGACCTGCTGGACCGGCGTGCAGGCCGGCAGCGTGTCCACGTCCTGCACTGACCTGGTGCCCGCCACCACAACCACCACAACGGGGAACTGACATGACCGCTGCCGAAATCAGCGCCATCCTTGGCGCGGCCACCACCATCGCGGGCCTGGTCGAGAAATATGGCCCGGACGTCTACACGGATGTGAAGGACGCGATCGAAAACACCCTGAGCAAATCCGGCCCCACCACGGCCGCGATGGATGCCCTGGCCGCCAAGTGCAAGGCGGCCAACACTGCCATCCAGGCATCATGAAGGGCGTGGCGATCTTCGCCAGCGGAATGGCGGCGGGAGCCGCCATTTCGTTTGGCACCCTCATGTGGCGGTTTGTCAGCGATTGCTGGGCGCGCCCCGATGCATGACCTTCTGGTCTTCTCCGGCGGTGCGATCATCGGCCAGATCCTGGCTATCACCGCTGGCCTCTACCGCAAGGCCCGGCGCGCGCGCGTCATCGATGACCGCCTCGGCCCGCCCGCTCCCTGACCACATAATTCCCCATATCCCGGTGCCCTGATGAAACCATCCGACCTGCACGTTATCTGTGTCTATTCCAACAACCGCCGCTGGAAGTCGCGGGAGCGGCTGCTCTACCGCTTCATCTCTCATATGCTGGACAGCGGCGTCAGCCTGACCATTGTGGAGCATACGATCCGTGAGCGCGACTTCGCGCTGCAGTCCGATGATCCCGCCTTCCGCCATACCCAGCTGTTCCAGGTGCGCGGCACCGACCGGCAGGAAAACTGGCTCAAGGAAGGCCTGATCCGCTATGGCCGCCAGCGCCTGCCGGATTCCGCCCGCTACATCGCCCAGATCGATGCCGACGTTGCTTTCCAGCGCCCCGACTGGGCCACCGCTACGCTGGACATGCTCCAGATCCACCGCGTGGGTCAGCCCTGGTCGTACTCGGTTGATCTCGGCCCCGACGAAAACCCGGTCATGGATGAGAACGACCGCCTGATGGACCGCTCATTCTGTGCCGCCTGGGCTGCCGGCGACATCCGCGTCACCCCGAACGATTACGGCATGGGCCAGCCCACCGCATCGTGGATGCTCAAGGGGGAACGCCGCGACTGGCGCCAGCACTATGGCTACGCCTGGGCATTCCGTGCCGATGTATATGACGCCATCGGCGGCCTGCCTGACTGGCTGGTGACCGGGTCGGCCGACTACATCAGCGCCATGGCCTTTGCCGGCCTGCTCAACACGTCCGACACCTATACGTCCTCCAGCTGCACGCGGCGCCTGCAGCAGTTCGCGGCCCTGTGCGATGAGCATGTGAAACAGGACATCGGCGTGGTGCCCGGCATGCTCTCGCACGGCTTCCATGGCCCCAAGCGCAAGCGGTTCTACCTGGACCGCAAGGATATCCTGCGCGAATCCGGCTTCGATCCCGATCTCGACATCGCATACGACCGCCACGGGCTGCCCTGCCTGGCGCGTGACAACCGTATCCTGCGCGACGGCCTGCGGCGCCTGTCGGTCATGCGTGACGAAGACGCCAACACCATCTGAAAGGAACCGATCAATGGCCCACAATTACGCAGCCGACAGCACATTCCAGGATGTCATGGCCCGTCTGGCAGGAACGGATGCGCCGTTCTCCGCCGTCTGGCCTACGCTCAAGGGCGCGATCCTTTCCGGCCGCGCCCTGACAGCCGCCGAATACCGCCCGCTCAACGCCCTGATCAGGGAGGCACACGCTACCCGCATCGCACGCAATGAGGCCCTGAATGCCCCTCGCATGCATAGCACCGTGGGCGAGGTAGCCAATTCGGTCGGGGCACCTGAAGACACCTCCAGCCCGACCGAAGGAACGACATCCTCGGTTAGTGGAACAGCCATATCCGAAAGCCATCTGGACAAGGTGCAGGAAGACGCGAAAGCAGCCGCCGCCACTGCCACGCCGGATAAACCGACTGCAGCCACCGCCGCTGCCACGCCAGATAAACCGACTGCAGCCGATGCATCTGACGACCAGAAGAACGAGGCGACAGAAACATCGTCCAAGGAAGGCTGAATCAACGGCTGGCTTATGCCGGCTTATTTGCCGGGGTCATGTGCGAAGCGTGCGCTTCGTGCGCCCCATGCGCTTTTCCTAACTGATTGTTTTCTTTGGGTGTATGGTGCCGGGTGAGGGATTTGAACCCCCGGCCTTCGGTTTACAAAACCGCTGCACTACCACTGTGCTAACCCGGCATGGCGGCGGGCCTGACCCGCCAGTTGCGGGTTGCCTGCTGCACCTGTTCCTTTTTGCCGAAATGCCCTGCATGGTCAAGCGGGGATTCCGTTCTTCAATGTGTTGCCATCTTGCCTGCCCAGACTGCGCGGATACGTGCGCGCTCGGCGGCACTCAACCCGTTGGGGCCAATGTTGGACGCACCTGCCTTGCTGGCGGCCGCACCCTGCCGGGCAGATACGCCATGCCCGTGCGCGCCATGCCGTCCCGGATGGCTGGCATGGGGGGCGATGCCTGCGGCCGGGTTGTCATTCACCTCCCGGATGGCGCTGGCGCACGATGAATTTTTGCCCACGCCCCCTTCAATGGTGGGCAGCAGACCTACGGGCGAGAACACGAAACCCGTCAGCACGGACGCCACGGCCCGACCGATGATTTCCGCCCCCGGCCTGACATTCGGACTCTTGAGCGGTCCAGTGATGTAAAGCGGGCCGGGAAAAGACGCGATGGCAAAATGTCGTGAATGGGTAAGCAGTTTATAGTCGATGGTATTGTTACTGAAGCGGATGTCCCCACTGCCCACGGTGCGGGTATCGCCCGTTTCCAGGAGCATGGTGCGGGTGTGGAACACGCCGTCCTGCAGGGGCATGTCGGCAATCAGGCATTTCAGGTCAGTCCGTGCGGGCAGGCCAAGTGCGGAAAGCAGCGCTTTACCCAGTTCCAGCCCCAGCAGGTCGGGCAGGATGGCCGAAATGTCGCCTCCGTCATCCAGCGCCATGGTAATGCCGCCATCGCCATTGCCCACGATCTGCGCCAGCGACTGGCCATGGCCATGCACCACGATATGCCCGCCAATGATCCCCTGCCCATGCAGGTTGTGGCCCATTGCCTGCATCAGACGGGCAAGGTCGATCTGCTCCATGTCGATACGGATGCGCGCATCCATGCCATTGCCCTGCGGCACAAAGGTGCCACTGCTGGCCAGCGTGCCCTTGCCCACGGCAAAATTGAGATGATGGACATCAATCGTGCCATCGCGGATATCCGCCAGCACATCAATGTTGTCGAGCGGGGTATGCCGGTTTTCGATATGGTCGCCATGATAGGCAAGATGGACATTGGTGGCCTTGAGGCGGGGCATGTTGATGGGTGTGGAGGGCAGCACCGCGCCGCTGGCCTGATGCACCTTTTCCTGCGCCGCCTGCTGGGTGGTGGAGGGATGCTCGCCCGGCGTCGCACCAAAGAAACCGCCAAGGTCCGCCAGGTCCACATGGCGTGAATGCAGGTTGGTATCCACGAATGTGACACTCTGGTGCGGGTCCACATCCAGCGTGCCGCCCAGGTCGCTGGAGCCGACCACGCCTTCAAAATTGCGAAAGCGCACCCGCCCGTCATGATAGTCCAGGCTGCCCGCCACATGGTAGGCAGGGGTCTGAGGGATCACTACGCCGGTCAGCGGATAAAGCAGCGACATGTCCGGCCCCGCCAGCGTCAGCCTGAGCCGGGTACCGGCAAAAGACAGCGGATCATCCACCGTGCCCACCAGTGTCAGGCGCGTGGGGCCGTGGCGCACGTCTACATCAACCGGGTAGGGCCTGGTCCTGTCAGCCAGCGAGACCAGCGCCCCGCCCGAGAAATGCCCGATGATGGCCTGCCCGGTATAGGTGCCGCGTACATCCGCCACGATCCGGGGTTGCACATCTCCCTGCCCCGGCGTGGTATGCACCTCGGCACGCATGTTGCTGCGCAGCCCGGCATGAACAAGATGAAGCTGGCCCGCATCAATATTAAGCTCGCCAATGCGTGGCATGGCGGTCGAACCACCGCCACCACTGGCGGGAAACTGATAGTTGGCGGTACCGTCACGCTTTTCGTTCAGTTCAACCACCGGTTTGTCCAGCGCAATGACCGGCAGGTCCAGCTTCCCGCCCAGCAGGGGCCACAGGCGGACCCCCACCATCAGATGGTCGGCGGTGGCAAAGGGCGGCAGGGTGGCGAAACCCTCGGGTTCGTCAATCTTCACCTCATCGGCCGTGATACGGATCACGCGGCCAACATGCACATGCAGGTGCGCAAGCGTTACCTTACGCCCCAGCGCCGCGCCGGCGCGGCGTTCCACCATGGGGATGAACCAGTCCCACGACCAGAATATGACCAGCGCCAGCACACCCACCACCAGCACACCCAGGAACGGAAAACGGATCTGCGCCAGTAAATTACGACGAGGCGGGCTATCAGGCTTTGCGGGCTGTGGCATGGGGCAGGCACTCCTTGTGCGGCGGAAAAACAGGTAACCAGACGAACGGATGGCCGCAAGCGGAGTTGCGGCAGGCTACCGGGCCACCAGCATGGCCAACCATGGTTAACGGCAGGTTTGGACTGGCGCCATGCGCGCGTGTCCTGTATGCGGTCAGGCAGATTCTCCTACCCTTCATGATAACCAGATTGCCGCGAGAGGTCACCGTCATGCCCGCCTATCGTTCCCGCACTACGACCCATGGCCGCAACATGGCCGGTGCGCGCAGCCTGTGGCGTGCAACCGGCATGCAGGATAGTGACTTCGGCAAGCCGATCATTGCCATCGCCAATTCCTTCACCCAGTTCGTGCCCGGCCATGTTCACCTCAAGGATCTGGGCCAGCTTGTAGCCGGTGCCGTGGCCGATGCGGGTGGTATCGGGCGTGAGTTCAATACCATTGCGGTTGATGACGGCATCGCCATGGGCCATGGCGGCATGCTGTACAGCCTGCCCTCACGCGAATTGATCGCGGATGCGGTGGAATACATGGTCAACGCACACTGCGCCGATGCGCTGGTGTGCATCAGCAACTGCGACAAGATCACGCCAGGTATGCTGATGGCGGCGATGCGACTCAATATCCCCACCATCTTCGTCTCCGGCGGGCCGATGGAAGCGGGCAAGATCATCAATAATGGCACCGAGCAGCAGGTTGACCTGATCACATCGATGGTGGCGGCGGCCAATTCCGATGTCAGCGATGAGCAGTCGGCCACCATCGAACGCTCGGCGTGCCCCACCTGCGGGTCGTGCTCGGGCATGTTCACCGCCAATTCCATGAACTGCCTGACCGAGGCGCTGGGCCTGGCCCTGCCGGGCAATGGCAGCCTTGTGGCCACTCATGCCGACCGCCGCGAACTGTTCATGCGCGCGGGGCGCGAGATCGTCGCCCTTGCCCGCCGCTGGTACGAGAACGACGATGCCACCGCCCTGCCGCGCGGCATCGCCACCAAGGCTGCGTTTGAAAACGCCATGTCGGTCGATATCGCCATGGGCGGGTCAACCAACACCGTGCTGCACCTTCTGGCAGCAGCGCACGAGGGCAAGGTGCATTTCACCATGTCCGACATCGACCGGCTTTCCCACAAGGTACCCAACCTGTGCAAGGTCTCGCCCTCGCGCATGGATATCCATATGGAGGACGTGCACCGCGCAGGCGGCATTCCCGCCATCATGGGAGAACTGGCGCGCATGGGCCTGCTGCATCAGGATGCACCCAGCGTACATGCCCCCAGCGTAAGCACTGCACTGACAAAATGGGATATCAGCGCCAGCACGGCGGATGAGGAGGCGCGCACCTTCTTCCGTGCTGCCCCCGGCGGGGTGCGGACCACGCAGGCATTCTCCCAGTCCAGCCGCTATAAGGCACTCGATACCGACCGGGCGCATGGCGCGATCCGGGATGCGGAACACGCTTACAGTCAGGATGGCGGGCTTGCAGTGCTGTTTGGCAACCTGGCGGAAGACGGCGCGATCGTGAAAACGGCCGGTGTGGCGGCAAACCTGCTGACCTTTACCGGGCCTGCGCGCATCTTTGAAAGCCAGGATGCCGCTGTTTCCGCTATCCTGAGCAACCAAATCGTGGCGGGTGACGTAGTGGTGATCCGCTACGAAGGCCCCAAGGGCGGCCCCGGCATGCAGGAAATGCTGTACCCGACCAGCTACCTCAAATCCAAGGGTCTGGCGGAAAAATGCGCACTGATTACCGATGGACGTTTCTCGGGCGGCAGTTCGGGGCTTTCCATTGGCCATATCTCGCCTGAAGCGGCGGAAGGCGGCATCATCGGGCTGCTGGAGGAAGGCGATACGATCGAGATCGATATTCCCAACCGCATCCTGCGCACGACCGTAAGCGATGCGGACCTTGCCGCCCGCCGCGATACGATGGAAGAACGTGGCGCGCGCGCCTGGCAGCCCGACCGCCAGCGTGAGGTCTCGGTTGCCCTTCAGGCCTACAGCGCCCTGACCACCAGCGCGGCCAGGGGTGCCGTGCGCGATGTCAGCCAACTAGGCCGCCGCACCAGCCGCTAACCAACCGTCACGACCCTGAGCCTGTAGCGCCCGGCAGGATCCGTTCCTGCCGGGTTTTTCGTGACAGTTTTTATGAAGTGCCAGAGGCTGCCTGAAAAGGCGATCAGACAACATCTTCCGATCATGAGGACGTTTCTGGCAAAAATTTTCCAGAAAGCATTGAAGAACGCTGCCTTGATAAAAAAAGGCAGCGCCTGAAATCTTTATTGTTTTCCCATCAATGCAGGCGGCAAAGACAGCCTTACCCGACGCTGACCCCGTCGCCCCTGCCCCATGCGCCGGAATGTAATCGTGACATGCTCCCGTAACGCCGCAAGGTCGGGCATGAGAACATTGTGCAGCGAACGCACACTCTCATGCGTGGCATAAAAGCGCAGCGATGTTGCAATGCCGGTAATGATGGCAGCGCCCACAAACACTCCATCGACTTCTATGATCTTTGAATCAAACATGGTTTCCTGACCTGAAGCGCCGGTTGTTCCAGCCTGCATGCCACCGTGCGGGCATGCAGACTGGCGGCGTCTTTCCCTGATTGGTATCCTGTGCCCGCAAACGCGATTGGATGCTGGGGGTTCCCGTACAAACAGATCCCCAAAAAACATTCCGCCTCAATAGTTTGACCCCAAGGGCACGGTGGACAGTAAGCGGATTATTGTGTCATTTGAATGACAGGGATATAATTTTACAGATTGATACACAATCATTACAGAACATATCTGTCATGACCTGGTACCCTACTGCTCTCATTACTTCATGATAGAGTATTGCACGTATCCCCACAGCCGGATGACTGGTTGGGGGTGACAGGACGCAACCTGTCATGACAAAAAAGGGGGCGGCCATCGTTCTGCATAGCCTCCCCCGTTTCCCCTCACGCCAACTGGTGCCTGCCTTTGCCCTGCTCCGATCCTGCCCCCCGTTCCCATGTCATGGTACTGGCCCTGCTGTGCCTGGCGGTACCCGGCCTGATGGCGGCCACGGCCCATGCGGCCGGCACGCCATCCTATCCCACGCCCCTGACCGATGCGCACAGCACCGCCCATGCATGGGGGATCGAAACCCGCATCGCCAGCACGACTCCCTGCCAGGTCGAAATGACCGTAAACCAGACCATCTTCATGGCGCATGTACCCGAGATGGTACAGGCGGGGTTACTAAATACGTTGGTAACCCCCGCATTGCAGAAGCAGGCCCCGCATTACCTGATGAACACGGTGCAGACGGATGTAACACCCGGCTTTGTTCATGCGCTGTTTACCCAGAACGGCGCCCCGGCGCGCTGCCACTTCGCCTGGTCCTATATCGCACCCGATGGCCTGCCCCATTCCATGCTTGGCTTTGACTTCACCCGCGCCGCACATGACCATATCAACTGGGATCACCTGCGTTTTGGCGATATGATTCCCACCGCACAGAACACGGTGGTGGACCCGCAATTCGATACCCTGGTCAATCAGGAAACCGTTGACGTGACCATCGCCCTGGCCCGCGACCATGCTCCGGGTGACCTGCCCCCACCCGGACAGGCAGCAGGTGCACGACCCTGATCAATGCCCGTGATGGACAAGGCTGAACACGAGATCGCCTAGCGCTGCCACCAGCAGCACAACGGTCACCACGCGCAGCGCGATACGCAGCAGGCGCTCGCGCCGCGTGGGGGGCAATTCGCGCCGACGCATGATAAAACGCGGGTCTGGACTGCCTGAATCGGGTTGTTCCACCATTGTCCTGCCCTGCGGGATGTTTCATGAATACGGCCGTTTTACCAGAACAGATGGATAACACCAGTCCATGCCCCCATCCCCCCTGACCCGTTGCCTGCGGCGTGCCGCCTTCGGCCTGCTGGCCCTGTTCGTCAGCCACGCCGCACGGGCGCAGGACTGTACGGCACTGGGCGCGGGTGGGCAGTTACCCGTTCTGGACAATCCCCGCATGGCGCAACAGACCCAGATCCTGTGCAGCAGCAGATTTGCGGTTCTGTATTCCGGTCTGGCGCGCGAACCACTATGGGCCGCGGAACATCTTGACGCCGCGATGATACGTGCCGCCATGTCCACCCCGCGCAAGGGCGAATTCCACCCCGATACCCGCATCCCGCCCGGATCTCGCGCCGAACTGGAGGATTATGTCCGCTCCGGCTACGACCGGGGGCACATGGTGCCTTCAGGCGACATGCCGGACCTACGGACACAGGAAGAAACCTTTGCCCTGTCCAACATCGTGCCCCAGCGCCCCGTGCTAAACCGGGAAAAATGGGCCATGATCGAATCGGGCCTGCGCCGCCTGGCCCTGAGTCAGGGTGAACTGTACGTGGTAAGCGGCCCCGCCTTCCATGCCGCCAGCCTGTCGGCCATAGGCACCGACCGGATACTGGTGCCAACATCTACATGGAAAGCCGTCTATGCGCCCGCCCGGCAGCAGACGGGGGTTTATGTATGCCATAATGTGGCCCGCAATCCCGGTTGCAGCCATGTCAGCGTAGCGGAGTTGACGCACATGACAGGAGTCGATCCCTTTCCTGCCCTTCCCGCGCGCATGAAACAGACCTGCATGACCCTGCCGTTTGGCCGCGCACACACCGCCACCAGCCATACGCGCCGCCGCCGTCGCACCACTACACGGCGACATGTATATTACCGCTGGTAAGATCACGCGCTGGCAACAGGAGAGACAACCATGACTGCCCATTCCACCAAATCCGGCCCTATTGCTACTGACCTTGTGCCTTTTGCCGATAACAGCACCAGCCGCACCATTGGCGGCATGACGGTGGAAAACGGCACCGACAGCATCGCCTTCTACGGTCAGGCCAACCTCAGCCGCGATAAGGCCGGGCTGGAACGCGCGCGCGCGCTGCTGGCGTTCATGCAGCAGGTGGTCGCTACGCTGGGCGCGCAGAAGGACCTGCCCGACAGCCTACCGCCACGCAAGGCCGCCAGGGTGGCCAATCCCTTCGCGTAAAAGAATGATCAAGATTGCCGGGTGCCACCTTTTTTCAGGAAGGTCGCATTCCCCTGAATCTTTTTGAGAAAAGCTACACCAAAAACGTCTTTCCGTTTTGGCGGATAAAAGGCCCAACGCAGAACGGGGCCGATCCATTGCTGGACCGACCCCGTTGCAAAACCCGTATCCCGTGGCATGCCACGGGAAAAGCAGGATCAGCGCTTGCTGAACTGGAAGGAACGACGGGCCTTGGCGCGGCCGTACTTCTTACGTTCAACAACACGCGAATCGCGCGTCAGGAAGCCAGCGGCCTTCAGAATGCTGCGCAGCGCAGGCTCGTAATGGGTCAGTGCACGGCTGATGCCGTGACGGACCGCACCGGCCTGACCGGACAGACCACCACCAACGACCGTGCAGTACACGTCGAACTGGTTGTAGCGGTCAGCCACCAGGAAGGGCTGCGTGATCAGCATACGCAGGACCGGACGGGCAAAGTAGGTGCCGACCGAACGGCCATTGACGATGATGTCGCCCTTGCCCGGCTTGATCCACACACGGGCCACGGCATCCTTACGACGGCCGGTGGCATAGGAACGGCCCTGCGCATCGCGCTTGGCTTCATAGACGGGTGCCGCTTCCTGCGAGGAAACAACCTGGCCGGAAGCAACAGCTTCCTTCAGGTCAGCCAGCGTGCCTGTGCGTTCTTGGGTTTCAGACATGTGGTTCAGCCCCCGACCTTCTGGGTGTTGACGGCATTCTTGCGGTTCAGCGACGCGACATCGAGCACCTGCGGCTTCTGGCCTTCATGCGGGTGTTCGCTGCCGGCATACACGTACAGGTGCTTCATCTGTGCACGCTGCAAGGGGCCGCGAGTGATCATGCGCTCGACCGCCTTGCGCACGACGTGGCCGGGGTTCTTGCCAGTCAAGCGCTGGGTGATCGTACGTTCCTTGATCCCACCGGGATAACCGGTGTGATAATGGAACAACTTCTGGTCCACCTTGTTGCCGGTCAGGCTGACCTTCTCGGCATTGATGATGACGATATTGTCGCCACAATCAACATGCGGGGTGAACTGGGGCTTGTGCTTGCCGCGCAGGCGCTGGGCAACGATGGCGGCCAGACGACCCAGAACGAGGCCCTCGGCGTCGATCAGGGTCCAGCCACGCGTCACCTCGGCGGGCTTCAGCGAAAGTGTGGTCTTCATGGATTCAGTGTTCCGTCCAGTAATGTAGCGGTAACAGGTGGCGCGTTATCATCCGTACGCCACACAAACGTCAAGCACATAATCCCGTATCGGCGGCATTTTTCCGCTAAAAAACCGTGTGTGGTATTATGATACCACCATCTTTCCCGCCCCATATCCCCCACGGGCGATTGCCGAGGGGGGCGCTAATGCGATAGCACTCGGTTCAAGGTTATTACGGATTCAAGGCTCGTGAAGAAATTCTATCCCGCCATTCCCCTGCTCATACTTGTTCTACTGGTTGGCAGTTGGGGGGTGCACCACTTCGCCCAGCGCAGGCTGGAGGCTGGCATTGCGGACTTCCGCGCCTCCCTCGGGCCGGACGCCACGTTCAGTTACGCCACGGCCCGCCCGCGCACGCTGGCGCGCGGCGCGCATTTTACCGCGGTGACCTACCACAACCCGACCATGACGCTGATCGCGGCCGACGTGCGGCTGGGTGGCCTGACCGGCAACAACGTGCAGGGCGAAAAGATCGGCAGCCTTGTCCTGCGTGACGTGAAAGTCATGACACAGGACAGCACGATTTCGCTCGACCAGGTGGCGCTGGGCAACCTTGTCATGCCCAACACCGCGCGCGTCACGGCGGAGACGGCCCGCCCGCTGGGCTTCGATTCGCTTGTGCTGGACACCGGCATCTTCACCAACCTGCACCTGACCATTCCCGCCAGCCAGATCGATATGACCATCGGGCGCATGGCGATCGGCCAGTACGGGGTGGGGCGCTCCTCGCATCTTGACCTGGAGAAACTGGCCACACAGATCAACCTGACCCCCTCGCGCCGCATCGCGGTCGAGCACCTGCAGATTGACGGGCCGGACTTCGCCAGCGAGGTCGCAAGTCTGATCCAGTCGGGCCATCTGATCCATGAGAGCCACCCCCAGACCATGGACCTCAGGAAGGTGGAGATCGCCAGCACCCACCCCATGCTCCAGATCGACCATGTGACCACATCGCGTTTCTCCACCGAAACAGAGGACAAGATGGACACGAACGTGACCAACCTCACGCTGTGGTCCACCGGCACGGACAACTCATCCATCCTCAATTCGTTCGGCTATGACCATTTTACCGGCAACATCCATGTCAACAGCATCAGCGACCGCAGCACGAGCCATGTGCACCTTGAACCGCTGACAGTGCAGGCCCCGGACATGGGCAATCTGTCCGTAGTGGCGGAACTGGACCAGATCCCGTTTGACGACATGGCCATCATTCCCGAGACCGCGCGCATCGTCTCCGCCGCCATGACATGGGAAGACCACTCCCTTGCTGGCAACATCGTGGCTGGCCTGGCCAAAAGCCGGAACATGGAAGTGGGTGCCTACCGTCAGAACCTGCTGACCATGCTGGCTACGTCCGATGATGCTTCCATGCGCGCCATGGGCCGGTTCCTGCAATCCCCGCAGGACCACCCGCTGCAGATCGCACTGCGCCCGATGAAGCCGGTTAACCTGATGATGCTGGGCGTTGCCCTGTCCATGGCGGGCGACCCATCGGTCGCGGCACCGCTGGGCCTGACCATCTCCACGCCCTGATGGGGGAAATCGGTGGCCCGGTGCATGTCATCGGGGCAACCGGCCGCACAGGGCTGGCCCTGTGCCGTAGCCTGGCTACGCGCGGGCACGCGGTCGTGCCCATCGTCCGCAACCTGCCACGGTGGCAGGTGAACGGCACAGGGTTGCGCGCACGGGTAGCCGACCTTGAACACGGGCAGGCCGCACTGCGTGCCGCACTGGCAGATGCCACATCCATTGTCCTGACGACCCACGCCCGCCACCTGCCCGCGCTGCTTGCGGCAGCCCCACCACGGGCACGGATCGTGGCGCTGGGTAGTACCCGCATCTTTACCCGCTGGCCCGATTCCCATGCACGCGGCGTGCAGGACGGGGCGCGGGCCTTCCTCCATTCAGGCCGGCATGGCGTCATCGTACATCCCAGCATGATCTACGGCGCACAGGGGGAGGACAATGTACAGCGCCTGGCGGCCCTGATACGCCGCCTGCCGGTGCTGCCGTTGCCCGGTGGCGGGCAGGCACGTATCCAGCCCATCTGGCAGGGCGACGTGACCGCTGCCCTCATCGCGGCGTTGGAGCGGGAATGGGACGGGCCGCACAGCCTTGTCATTGCTGGCAGGGAACAGGTGGCCTACCGGGATTTTACCCGTGCCGTGGCCATTGCGGCCGGGATACGCCCGCGCCCGGTCGTGCCCGTACCGGGTTCGGTGCTGATGCTGCTGGCACGGCTGCCCGTTCCGGGATTGCCACGCATAAGACCCGCCGAGGTACGACGGTTGATGGAAGACAAGATATTTGACATTGCCCCCATGCAGGCACAACTTGGCCTGATGCCAACGCCACTGGCCACTGGGCTTGCGCGCACATTTACAACCAGATGATTTTTTGGGGAAGTGTGGGTTGGGGCGAACGACGGGGATCGAACCCGCGACAACCGGTACCACAAACCGGCGCTCTACCGACTGAGCTACGTCCGCCACAACTGCGCTGCTATATAGAAAAGCAGCGCAGGCGCGTCAATTACCCTTTTTGGGTTTCAACGATTTTTCCCACATGGAGCCGTTCACGCACCGCCTGCAGGCGTGTGACCGCTGCGGCGATTACTCCGGGCTGCTTGCAAAAGGCAAAGCGAACATAACAGTCTGGTATGGTCACCCCCCTGCTGTCATAGAAGGCGGATACGGGAATGGCAGCGACCCCGGCATGCGCCGTCATCTGCTCGCAAAACGCCACATCGCCACCCGTAAAGCCAAGCGGGGTGATATCGGCAATGATGAAGTAGCTGCCATCGCACGGCAGGACGCCAAACCCGGCCTGGCGCAGGCCATCACCCAACTGCTGACAGCGCGCGCGCATGCCTTCGGCCAGTTCGGTGAAATAGGCGGTATCCTTCTCCAGCCCTACCGCCACGGCGCGCTGCAGGTTGGGCGCCACGGTAAAAGTCAGCAACTGGTGGGCCTTGGCCACCAGGTCGGCCAGCGGGGCGGGTGCCGTGACATAGCCCACCTTCCATCCGGTCATGGAAAAGCTCTTGCCCGCGCTGCCAATGCGAATCGTGCGCCCGCGCATGCCCGGCAACGCCATGAGCGGCAGGTGCCGGGCGGGGGAAAAGGTCAGGTGTTCGTACACCTCATCACACACCGCATAGGCATCGTACTGTGCGAGCAGGCTGGCGATGAAGGCCAGTTCAGCGGCTGTGAACACCTTGCCGGTGGGGTTCATGGGGGTGTTGAGCAGGATCGCCTTGGTACGCGGGCCAAAGGCCGCAGCCAGTTCCGCGCGCGGCAGGTCCCACCGGGGCGGTGCCAGGCGCACCGTGCGCACAGTGGCCCCCAGCATTTCCAGCACTGGCAGGTAGGTGTCGTATAGCGGCTCGAACACCACCACCTCGTCACCGCGGTTGACCAGCACCATGAGCGAGGCGGTGATGGCCTCGGTCGCGCCACAGGTCACCACCACTTCACGCGCGGGATCGACCTCGATCCCGTAAAACCGGGCGTTGGAACGCGCAACCGCCGTACGCAGTTCAGGCAGGCCGGCCAGGGGCGGATACTGGTTGCGACCGTCACGCAATGCGCCGGCCGCTGCCTCCACCATGTCGGCCGGGCCTTCGGTATCGGGAAAGCCCTGACCCAGGTTGATGGCGTCATGCCGGGCCGCCAGGGCGGACATGACGGAAAAAATGGTTGTCGGCAGGCCCGAAAGCATCGTGTTTGCGGGTTTCATCGTGTCATCCTGTCCAAAACGCCAGCAGTGGCCGGTGCGCGCACCTGTTTTTTTGCCTTATCATCCGATTGCCTGAAACCGAAAGCCATGCAACCCTGCCCGGGCCAGACAGACGGCAACGTACGGACCCGCGCCACCAGACGGAAGACAGATACAGCAGCATGAAAAAGATCGAGGCCATCATCAAGCCCTTCAAGCTCGACGAGGTGAAGGATGCCCTGCATGAAATCGGTCTGATGGGCATAACCGTGATCGAGGCCAAGGGCTTCGGGCGGCAGAAAGGCCATACCGAACTGTATCGTGGCGCCGAATACATCATCGACTTCCTGCCAAAGGTGAAACTGGAAATCGTGTGCCCGGACGACATGACCGAACGCGCGATAGAAGCGATCATGGGCGCAGCCCGCACCGGCCGCATCGGGGATGGCAAGATATTCGTCACCCCGGTAACCGATGTCATTCGCATCCGTACCGGAGAACGGGGAGACGATGCCGTCTGAAACGCCATGAGAACATGGGTCCCATGGCGGCAGGACTATCGACAGCAGCCTTACGTTTTCGTAACCATAGCCACCGCGCCGCATGGAACGGCACACCTAAAGTCAGGACAGGTAATTTAAATATGGCAAAAAAAGCACAGGCCCCGGCCGCGGCCTCCACGCCGTCACATTCCACCAAGGCCATCGCCAAAGTCTTTGAGATGATCAAGGAAAACGCGGTGGAAATGGTTGACCTGCGTTTCACCGATCCGCGTGGCAAATGGCACCACACCACCCAGTACGTCACCACGATCGAAGATGATACCTTCCGTGAAGGCTTCATGTTTGACGGTTCCTCCATCGCCGGATGGAAAGCCATCAACGAAAGCGACATGATCCTGCTGCCTGACCCGACCACCGCGGTTATGGACCCGTTCTCCGCCAAGCCGCAGCTTATCCTGATCTGTGACATCATCGAGCCGTCCACCGGGCAGTTCTACAACCGTGACCCGCGTGCGACCGCCAAGCTGGCCGAGCAGTACCTGCAGTCCACGGGCCTGGGTGATACCGCTTTCTTCGGCCCCGAAGCCGAATTCTTCATCTTTGACAGCGTACGCTTCGGCACCGGTCCGAACTTTGGCAAGTACGAACTGGAAAGCATCGAAGGCCCCGGTGCTTCGCTCAAGGACTACCCCGAAGGCAACATGGGCCACCGCCCGACCGTAAAGGGTGGCTACTTCCCCGTGGCCCCGGTTGACAGCGAAGGCGACCTGCGCGCCGAAATGCTGACCACGATGGGCGAGATGGGCCTGCCGATCGAAAAGCACCACCATGAAGTGGCGCAGTCGCAGCACGAACTGGGCACCAAGTTCGACACGCTGGTCCGCTCCGCCGATTTCATGCAGATCTACAAGTACTGCGTGCATAACGTCGCTCATTCCTACGGCAAGACGGCAACCTTCATGCCGAAGCCGATCTATGGCGATAACGGTTCGGGCATGCATGTGCACCAGTCCATCTGGCGCGACGGCAAGCCCACATTCGGCGGCAATGGCTATGCCGACCTGTCGGATGAGGCGCTGTACTACATCGGCGGCATCATCAAGCATGCCAAGGCGCTGAACGCCTTCACCAACCCGTCCACCAATTCCTACAAGCGCCTGATCCCGGGCTTTGAAGCACCCGTTCTGCTGGCTTACTCCGCCCGCAACCGCTCTGCTTCGTGCCGCATCCCTTACGCCACCAGCCCGAAGGCCAAGCGCGTCGAGGTCCGCTTCCCCGATCCGACCGCGAACCCCTACCTGGCGTTCTCCGCCATGCTCATGGCCGGCCTGGACGGGATCAAGAACAAGATCCACCCCGGCGACGCGATGGACAAGGACCTGTACGACCTGCCCCCCGAAGAGCTGAAGCAGATCCCGACCGTTGCGGGCTCCCTGCGTGAAGCGCTGACGGCACTGGAAGCCGACCACGAGTTCCTGCTCGCCGGTAACGTGTTCACCAAGGACCAGATCGAGAGCTATTGCGAAATCAAGTGGCAGGAAGTGTTCAAGTTCGAACACACCCCCCACCCGGCCGAGTTCGAGATGTACTACTCCGTCTGATCTCGCTCTTCCCCCTGCGGGAAGACGGACAGGCAGGGCGCCGGGACCATACAGGTCCCGGCGCCTTTTTCATGTACGGCCACGCCGCTATCCCGTGCGCAACCCTAACGGTCGCCACACGTTTGCTCGATTCTACACCATACACACTGGTCCTGTTCTCCCTATCGCCTACACCATGGTGCCCTACACGGCCCACCAGATACCCCGGAGGACACACAGATGACGCAGAACATTCCCGACACTATGCAGGCCATTGCCTATGGCGCGAACGGCACGCCCGATTCGCTGCATGTCACCACCGTGCCCACACCCCGCCCCGGCGCGGGGGAAGTGCTGGTGCGGGTCATGGCCGCAGGTATCAACCGGCCCGACATCATGCAGCGCAAGGGGCTTTACCCCCCGCCGCCGGGCGCAAGCCCGCTTCTGGGCCTGGAAGTGGCGGGAGAAGTGGTGGCCGTGGGCGAAGGCGTGCCCGCAGGTTCTTTCCCTGCTCCGGGTGCGCGGGTCTGCGCGCTGACCAACGGCGGCGGCTACGCGCAGTACTGTGTTGTACCTGCGGGCCAGTGCCTGCCCTGGCCCACCGGGTTTGACGCCGTGCATGCCGCAAGCCTGCCCGAGACGTTCTTTACCGTCTGGTCCAACCTGTTCATGACGGCGGGGCTGAAGCCGGGCGAGAGCGTGCTGGTGCATGGCGGCACCAGCGGCATCGGCACCACGGCCATCCAGCTTGTGCGCGAGATGGGGGGCACGGTGTACGCCACGGCCGGCACAGCGGACAAATGCACCCTGTGCACGGCGCTGGGAGCAAAGGCGGCCATAAACTACCGCACGGAAGATTTTCCCCAGCGCATAAAGGAACTGACGGAGGGCGTGGGGGTGAATGTCATCCTCGATATGATCGGGGGGAACTATCTGGATGGCAACCTGCGCGCGCTGGCAACCGCCGGGCGGCTGGTCATTATCGCACTGCAGGGAGGGGCCAGAGCGGACGGGGTGAACCTTGCCCGCATCATGACGCGCCGACTGGTCGTGACCGGCACTACGCTGCGCCCGCGTGAGCGTGCCTACAAGGCGGAAATCGCCCGCCAGCTGGAAGAACGGGTCTGGCCACTGCTGGGCAGCCGCGCCATCCGCCCGCTTATCCATGCCACCTTCCCCCTTGCACGGGTTGCCGATGCCCATACACTTATGGAAAACGGGACACATATGGGAAAGATCATGCTGGACCTGCAGCAGCCGCTCACGAATACGACCGCACGATAGGAACACAAGCTGGTGCTACTGAACGTCATTGAGCGTGGACCGGAAGAAACTGCACCCGGTCAGGTCGGCAGGCCGCCCATCGTGCTGTTGCATGGCCTGTTCGGACGGGCGCGCAACCTTGGCTTTTTCCAGCGCCGACTGGCCCTAACGCGGCGTACGCTGGCCATCGACCTGCGCAACCATGGTGACAGTCCGCACGGGCTGATGGACTATAACGTCATGGCCGCCGACCTGCTGGAAACACTGGCCCACCACAACGCGCTGCCCGCAACGCTTGTGGGCCATTCCATGGGGGGGAAGGTGGCCATGACCCTGGCGCTTTCACGACCGGGCATGGTGCACAGCCTGCTGGTGGCCGACATCCCGCCTGCCCATACTGGCCACGGGCAGTTTGGCCTGGGCGAGCAGATGCTGCGCGTGCCCTTTCCCCCCTTTCTGAACCGGGCGGGGGCGGACAGGCTGCTGCAGCACTACATTGCCAATACCGATGTGCGCGCGCTGATGCTCCAGAACATCGAAGTTGGCGAGAACCCGCACTGGACCATCGGCCTGCGCGAAATCGTGGACTCCATGCCCAATGTGGAAAGCTGGCCCTACATACCCGAAGGCTACACCTATCCCGGCCCCACGCTATTCCTGGCGGGTGGGAATTCGCCCTATATCCGCCGTGAGCATTATGCCACCATGCGCAGGCTGTTCCCGTGCTACAGACTGGAACTGATCGAGCATGCTGGCCACTGGCTGCATGTCGAGCACCCGCAGAAATTTGCCGAACTACTGGAAAATTTTACCGAAAGCACCTGAACTCTGTTTCATTGCGTACCCCGTTCTTGACAACGCCCCCCCTGGCGTCAGTTATGCTGTCGATATAACAGGGCAGGCACGCGGCCCCCACGAACAGACCCCTATGGCGGAGACCCGTAGTCGTTCATGACGGTGACACTCAGTCCTTCTTCCCGGCGGCATAATGCCGTGGAACCCGTGCTGGTCCCGCGCAGTACAGAGTCCGGTAACACGCCGCCGCCTGTGGCTGAGACGGACGAGCACGCCCCCCCCCGGCGCGAACGCCTGCTGCCGGGTGCTTTTGTTCCTCCCCCCTCGGGTTACCGCAAACTACGCCCCACCATGTCGGGCCTGATCCGCCCCGACACGGTCGAGACACCCGGCCCCGGCCGGGCCATGGCCATATCGGGGCTGTTGCATGGTGTTCTGCTGGCCGCCATCCTGATCGAATCCGCCCATCATAGCCAGCATGGCTCCCCCAACGCCTCGCAGTCGGAACCGCAGGTTGAGATGGTGTTCTCGCCCCCCACCTCCAGCGGGCTACAGGGCCAGTCCTCGCCCGACATGGCGGGCGGCCAGAACGCGCCGCGCCAGCAACACGAACAGAGCCAGCCCACCGCCCAGGACAACAGCCAGAACCCGCAGACAACGGATGAGGAATCCTCCCCATCCCCCAACACCCCAACACCCGAGACTCCCTCCGCCCCGCCCATGAGCGAGGCACCATCCGACCTGTCGGTGCCACAAGCCGAACGGCATGACGAGTTCAATCCCTCCATGCAGAATTCGGGCCACGGCAACCACCCCGCCCAGCAGTCGCACAGCCAGTCCTCGGCCGGGCGGTATGCCCCGCTTCAGCACCCGCATAACTGGGCGCTTTCGTCCTCGCCTCTGCCACGGCGCAACCAGCACGGGCGCGCGGGCGGCACGGGCGGGCCGATCGACCTCTCGCTTGGTCCTGTGGTGCAGAATGGCAAGATCAATGCCCCCTATTCCACCAATACGCAGATCAGGGGGGTCAGCGATGATTACGGCAGCGAACTCGACCGCTGGATCCGCAGCCATATGTACTATCCCGAGGAAGCCGCCCGCGCGGGTGAGGAAGGCCCCTCTTCCGTACATGTGGAACTGGACCGCGATGGCCATGTGACCAAGGTACGCCTGACCGGCCAGTCAGGTTCCTATTACCTTGATGCCGCAACGGTGGGCATGTTCCGCAACGCCCAGCTCCCCCCCGTGCCACCGGACATGCAGGGCGACACCTTCCCCATCGACCTGACCATCAACTACATCCTGATCCGCCGCTAGGCGGCGCAGGCCAAGGGAGAAACGCCACCATGGATACAGCTACCCTCCTGCGCAGGGCCGGGCGTGATTTTCGGGCCTTTGACAATGCCGATGCAGCCGTGGCCCACATCACGCAGGTCTATGACCATGCGGGCGAACTGATCCGCCACGCCTTCACCACGCGCGATACTTCGGGGCTGGAAGATGCGGTCTATCCCTACCTTGCCTTCACCCCGCAGGCCGCCCTGCCGCCCGATGGGCCACGCCCGCCATTCGATGTGGTGCTGGAGCCGGGTTTCTATGGCACGACCCTGACCCGCCCCACCCTGTTTGCCGATTACTGGCGCGAGCAGATTGCAAGCCTCCTGCACCATTACGGCACTCCGGTACAGGTCGGGCTGTCGCACCAGCCCATCGCGCTACCTTACGTGATGGAAGAGGCGGTAACATCGTTAACCGAATCCGACCTTGCCTGGATCCAGTCGCACTTCGCACTGCCCGACCTGCATGTGACCGATGATTCGATCGCCAACTGCGAATACATCCCCCGTCCCGATACGCCACGACCGCTGGCGCTGTTCACGGCGGCGCGCACCGATTACTCGCTGGCGCGGCTGCACCACTATACCGGCACGGCACCGCGCCACTTCCAGCGCTTCATCCTGCTGACCAATTACCAGCGTTACGTCGATGCATTCCGGGAATACGGCCATGCACAGGTGGATGCGGGATCGGAATACACCGCCTTTGTCGAACCGGGCGAGATCATCCACACCCGCGACATGGCGCACACACCCGGCCATACAGGCCAGAGCCTACCGCAGATGCCCGCCTACCACCTGTGTCGCCCCGATGGAGATGGCATAACCCTGATCAACATTGGCGTGGGGCCCGCCAACGCCAAGACCATTACCGACCACCTGGCTGTGCTGCGCCCGCATTGCTGGCTGATGGTGGGCCACTGCGCGGGGCTGCGCCGCAGCCAGAAGCTGGGGGATTACGTGCTGGCGCATGGCTACCTGCGCGATGACCATGTGCTGGATGACGACCTGCCGCCCTGGGTACCTGTCCCCCCCATTGCCGAAGTGCAGATGGCGCTGCAGGACGTGACCGCGCGTGTAACCGGCCTGCACGATGCCGAAGTCAAGACCCGCCTGCGCACCGGCACGGTCATGACCACGGACAACCGCAACTGGGAACTGCGGCTGGGCGCACTGTTCACCCGCATCAATACCTCCCGCGCCATTGCGGTGGACATGGAATCGGCCACCATTGCCGCCAATGGCTTCCGCTTCCGCGTACCCTACGGCACGCTTCTATGCGTATCGGACAAACCGCTGCATGGGGAACTGAAACTGCGCGGCATGGCCAACGCCTTCTACCGCGAGCGGGTGCGCCAGCATCTGGTGGTGGGAATCGAGACCATGCAGCAGTTGCGCGCCCAAGGTGTGCACCGCCTGCATTCACGCAAGCTGCGTGGGTTTGATGAACCCGCCTTCCGTTAAGTCATTGATTAATAAAAATAATAGAAGTTTTTCGAGTGCCGCCTTTAAAAAAAGGCGGCATTCTTCTGAAGCTTTTTGAAAAAGGCTTCACCAAAAACTTCTTCCTTCTAGAAATCGGGTAACGTGGAAGCCAGATGGCCACCTTGGCGCACCGGCGCCATGCGGCGGGCAAGGCCCGTTGCATCATCGGTTTCCACCATCATGCCGGCAATACTGGCGTCCCCTTCAGCAGGTTGCAGGCGGTCACCGGGCATTTTGCGCACGAAGCGGGCAATCGCCGCCTCCTTGCCCATGCCGATCACACTATCATAATCGCCACACATGCCTGCATCGGTCTGGAAGGCGGTACCACCGGACAGAATACGGTGATCTGCCGTAGGTGTGTGGGTATGGGTGCCAATGACCAGCGAGACGCGACCATCAAGGAAATGGCCCATGGCCCATTTCTCGCTCGTGGCCTCGGCATGCACATCCACCACGGCGGCATGCATGGTTACACCCAACCTATGACGTGAAAGGATTTCGGTCACCGAGCGGAAGGGGTCATCCATCGCATCCATGAACTGGCGGCCCATGATGCTGACCACAAGCGCCTTGCGGCCATCCACCAGTTCCACCACCACGCTGCCCTGCCCCGGCGTGCCGGGCGGGTAATTGGCCGGACGAATGATGCGGGGTTCACTGCCGATATGACCGATCAGGTCACGCCGGTCCCAGCTGTGGTTGCCCAGTGTAATGACATCAGCCCCGGCTGCCAGCAGGTCACGGCCGATGGCGGGGGAGAGGCCAAAACCATGGCTTGCGTTCTCGCCATTCACCACCACCAGATCGAGTGCAAGGTCACGCCGCAGGGTTGGCAGGCGGGAGATCACGGCCTCGCGCCCGACGCGCCCCACAATGTCACCCAGAAACAGTATTCTCAAGAAAACAGCCTTTGTTACCGTGTACGCCCGTCGCCACGACACCGGATCCATTCGCGTTCGGTCACGATCGCGGGCAATGGCACATCATACAGGCCGGTCGGAATACATGTCACTTCCTGAAAGGACAGGCCAAACCCCACTGCCCGCGCACGCGGCAGATGCGCCAGCGTGCGGTCATAATATCCGCCGCCATAACCCAGCCGCATGCCCCGCCGGTCAAACGCCAGCAACGGCACGCACACCACATCGGGCTGCATGGGGGGACCATCAGGGTGAAAGGTGCCGTATCGCCCCTGCTGCATGGAGCAGTCAGACTGCCAGCGGCGAAAGATCAGGGGATGCCCGCGTGGCGGGGTTTCAGGCAGGACGATGCACAGCCCGTCTGCATGCAGGGCCTGCATGACCGGACGCAGGTCACTCTCCCCCGGCAGGGGCCAGACAAGGGCGATACACTCCCCTGCCCCCGCCATACCACGCAGTCCATGCACCATGCGGTGGCACAAGGCTTCCTCCGCCGCCGCGCGGACGGGGTCGGTGGCGAAAGCCTGTCGGCGTCGCGTCATATGGTGACGCAGGGCCTGCTTGGCCCGCACCGTTGGCCACGATTCGGGATCAAGCGATGTCATGAAAACATATACGGAGCCGCCATGGCCGTTGGTCGGATCAGCCCTCCCGGACCTGCTGACGCAGGTGGGTGCCAGGTAACGTGACCACGATCACGACAGTGCCAGCTCCCTAAGGAAGTGCTTATCGGCCCAGGGGTTGAATCATGCCTGACGCACCGGGCAGCCCCGCCCTTTCCATTTACTCTTTTTCCAGCACGTCTGCAATGTTTTCCGCACGTTCGACCAGATTGGCAAGCTGGTCACGCCGGCGCTCATTCTCGATTCGCGCCTGCCGCCCCTGCGCCAGTTGGTGGGCGGTATCGGACGACATCTTTTCCGCCTTCAGGTCATGAATTTCATCAGCCATGAGCAGGGCTGCAAGCGCCAGCAGCCGCCCTTCCCCGCTATGGCCACCCAGTTCGCGGATGCGGTCAATGCGCCGTTCCACTTCCTGCGCCATGGCCTGCAGGTGCTTTTCCTGCCCTTCCTCGCAGCCCACGGCGTAGGAAAAACCGTTTATGCGTACGGTAACCTGGCTCATCGCCTATTCCTTCCGGCCCTCGGGGCTATCCTCGCCCAGCACATCACGCACGCGGGCAATCAGGACATCGATATTGGCCGCCAGCGCCTGCAGGTCTACATCCGCCGGGGCTGAGGCCGCGATGACCGCCTGTTTCGCCCTGCGATCAAGGGCGAAGGCAATGCGGTTGAGGGCAAGTTCAAGACGGTCTGCCGGGTCCTGCCCGGAGGCCGGGGGCGTGTACGCCGCTTCCTGTTCCGATGGCATGATAATGTCAGACACGTTCATCCTTTTCCTCATTCCTCCCCTTGCACTGATCGCCCGGTGTGGTTTCAACGTCAAGCATGATCGACAAACATGACCATTCTATGCACGCGCCTGCCCATGTCACCGTTGCCAGCGCGCCCGACGTGGCGCGGGTCATGGCGGTGGTGATGTCGTTACGCGTGGAATGCCGTGTGGTTTCCCCACCCGGGGCTGGATGCTTCATGGGGGTGGAGTGGTGGCAGGCGGTCGTGGCAGACTGTACGCTGCCTGCCCTGCTGGATTGCGGGCTGGCGGCAGGGTTTGCCGGTACGGGGCTGCGGGCGGGACTGGATGGCGTGATCGTACAGGCCCCGCCCGCACAGCAGCGCGCACTGCACGCGCTGGCACGGGTTACAGGCGGGCAGGTACTGGACGTGCGGCCCGCAACATTCGACCTGCCCCCCGATGGTGCGGGGGAAGCCCTGGCGCGCTACCTGCGCGCACACCGGGCACCATGAATGCCCGTACCATGCGGGGGCTGTTCGCCATCCCCGCCGTGGCATAGGATCAGCATGACATGAATGATTGCCAACTCTACCTCATCACCCCCGAATCGCTCGACCCTGCGGCTTTCGCCCCCTGCCTTGCCGAGGCGCTGGACGCAGGCCCGGTCGCAGCCGTTCAACTCCGCCTGAAAAACGTGCCGGACGATACGATCCACCGTGCGGTGGATGTGCTCCAGCCCGTAGCGCACGCACGCAACGTGGCCTTCATCCTCAACGACCGCCCCGACCTTGCCGTGGCCTGCGGGTGCGATGGCGCGCATGTGGGCATGGATGACGGGGATGTTGCTACCGCACGCCGTATCCTGGGGGCTGACCTGCAACTGGGCGTTTCATGCTACGACAGCCGTGACATGGCGCTGCGCGCGGGTGAGGCCGGGGCGGATTACGTAGCGTTCGGGGCCTTTTTCCCCTCGCCCTCCAAGGAAACGGAAGTCCGCGCGGACCCGGCCCTGCTCACATGGTGGAGCAGCATGATCGAACTGCCCGTGGTGGCCATTGGTGGCATCACGCCAGCCAACTGCGGCGCGCTAGTGCGCGCGGGGGCGGATTTCCTGTCGGTTATCAGCGCGGTGTGGTCTCACCCCGATGGGCCGGGTGCGGGCGTACAGGCCATGAATGCGGCCATCGCCGCAGCGGAAGACGCCTGAAGCCGAAGCAGTCGTAGGGGAAGCTTTCCCCGGAAAGTGTTTGGGGAGAACGCCGCCTTTTTGAAATTAAAGGCGGCACCCGGAAACTTTTGTTATCCTTCTCCCAGCCACTGTACGTCGGCAATACGCCCTGTTCCCGCCGCCAGCATCACCAGCCGGTCAAACCCGAGCGCTATGCCCGCGCATGGCGGCAGGCTATCGAGTGCGGCAAGGAACGCTTCATCCACCGGCCAGTCCAGACCCGCCTCATGCGGGTATGATGCCAGGCGCCGCGCCCGGTCGGTCACGAAACGCTGGCGCTGCTCGGTGCTGTCGGTCAGTTCCTCGAACGCATTGGCCAGTTCAATCCCGCCTGCATATAGTTCAAACCGCAGCGCCACGCGCGGGTCAGCCGGGTCGCGGCGCGCCAGGGCCGCCTGGCTTGCAGGCCAGTGGGTGAGGAAAGTGGGGCATGTACGGCCAATATAGGGTTCCACATGCGCCATCATCAGGCGGAAGAACAGATCCTCCCATGTCTCGCCATTACGGAGCGCGCACCCCGCAGCGCGTGCCAGCGCCGGGGCATCACCCTCATTGGCCAGAATGTCCACACCCACATGGCAACGGAAGGCTTCGGCCACCGTCAGGCGCTCGAAGGGGGCGGCGATACCGATGTCATCCCCCCCCATCCTTACCACGGGCGGCAGCACGGCGCGCAGCAGGGTTTCGGTTTCATCCATCAGGCCATCCAGCGTGGCGCCGGGACGGTACCATTCCAGCATGGTGAACTCATGCGCGTGCAGCCTGCTGCCTTCCGCGTTCCGCCACACCCGCGCCAGTTGGTACACCGGCAGGCCGGTTGCCGCCACAATGCGCTTCATGGCAAATTCCGGGCTGGTATGCAGCCACAGCTTCTGTCGGCTGCCATCCGCGCCCGTGCGCTCGGTGGCAAAGACCTTCAGGTGCACTTCCTCACCCGGAGTCGGCACGGCATAGGGGGTTTCGACTTCCAGGTAGCCCCGCGCATCAAAAAACGCCCGTACCCCACGCAACACCAGGTTACGACGCAGCAGGAAGGGCAGGCGGTCGGCAATATGCACGGGATCGGGGCGGGACGTTACGGAATCGGTCATGGGGCGGGACATCTCCGGTTGCAGCAGGCTGGCCCGCGCAGTACAGCCCCCCCATGGCATCCGCGGTCAATCCCCCCCTTACTCCACCCCCCCGTACACTGCGCAGCGTGGCCGATCTGCTTGCGGCGGGCCTGATTACACCTGCGCAGGCGCCGGGCCTGGAACAGGTGGCAAAAGACTATGCCACGGCCATTCCGCCTGCTTTCGCCAATCTGATCGAGACCCCCGATGACCCGATCGGTCGGCAGGTCATACCCGATGCGGCGGAATGCGAGACGGACCTGACGGAAGACCCGGACCCGATCGGGGATGACGCACTTTCCCCCGTGCCGGGCATCGTGCACCGTTATGCCGACCGCGCATTGCTCAAGCCACTGCTGGTCTGCCCGCTGTACTGCCGGTTCTGCTTCCGCCGCGAACATGTCGGCCCCGGCGGCGGCGTGCTGGATGATGCGGCGCTAAACCGCGCGCTGGAGTGGCTGCGCACGCACCCGGACATTCATGAAGTGGTGATGACCGGCGGCGACCCGCTCATGCTCTCACCGCGCCGCATGCGCGCGATCATGGTGGCGCTGGAGGGGATGGCGCACATCCACACCATCCGCATCCATTCCCGCGTGCCCGTGGCCGACCCCGACCGACTGGATGAAGAGATGGCGGCGGCACTGGAGACCTCACGCTCCATGTGGCTGGTGGTGCATGTCAACCATGCCCGTGAACTGACGCCCCAAGCTCGCGCCGCCATCCGCCGCGTGCAGGTGCGCGCCATTCCCGTGCTGGGCCAATCCGTGCTGCTGCGCGGGGTGAATGACACGCCCGATGCACTCGAAGCACTGCTGCGCGCGCAGGTGGCCACCCGCATCCGCCCCTATTACCTGCACCAGCTTGATCCTGCCCCCGGCACCGCGCGCTTTCATGTGCCCATACGCGAGGGGCAGCGCCTGCTGGCCAGCCTGCGCGGGCGGGTAACAGGCATCGCCTGGCCAACCTATGTAATTGATATTCCTGGTGGCCATGGCAAGGTTCCGATTGCGCCCGACTACCTGCATGAAGGGCCTGATGGATACCTGCACGCGGTCGCTCCCGATGGCACAATCCACCGCCTGGCGCGTGAACACGGGTAAAACGCGGGCGAAAAGACAGCCCGCAACCTTGCCCTTCCGCGCGCGGGGCGTTAGAAGCCGAACCGCCATACTTCCCACAACCATACAGGGACCACCATGAAGCAGCAGGCAAACCTGATCCGCGCCGGACAGGTTATTGAGCACGACGGCCGTCGCTGGACGGTCCTGAAGCAGCAGATCATCACCCCGGGCAAGGGCGGCGCCTTCATCCAGGTGGAGATGCGCGACCTCAAGACCGGCAACAAGACCAACGAACGCTGGCGCACCGCCGATACCGTCGAACGCCTGATGACCGAGGAGAAGGAATACACCTACTCCTACATGGACGGTGACAACATCGTGCTGATGGACCCCGAGACGTTCGAGCAGCTGCTGCTGCCGCTGGACCTGCTGGGGGACCAGGCGCCGTTCCTGCAGGACAACATGACGCTGATCCTGAACCTGGTGGAAGGCGACCCGGTTGGCGTTGTCCTGCCCGCGCAGGTCACGCTGGAAGTGGTCGAGGCCGATCCCGTGGTGAAGGGCCAGACGGCAAGCTCGTCCTACAAGCCCGCACGCCTGTCCAATGGCGTCAAGACCATGGTGCCCCCCTTCATCGAAGCAGGTGAGCGTATCGTGGTCCGCACCGAGGACAGCAGCTACGTCGAGCGCGCCAAGTCCTGACCACCTGCCCATCCTGCCGGGGTGTCCGCACCCTGGCACGGGCCGGTTTTTTCATCCCCAAACCCTCCATCCCACCGCACGAACCAGACAGGACCGATCACCGTGGCAATGCGACTCTCTCCCCATATGACGGTGATGCAGAACGCTGCCCAGAAGGCCGCACGCCGTCTTCTGCGTGACTTCAGCGAAGTCGAGCAGCTCCAGGTCAGCATCAAGGGCCCGGGCGATTTCGTGTCGCAGGCCGACCTGCGAGCCGAAACGACCATCCGCGAGGAACTGGCCCGCGCACGCCCCGGTTACGCCTTCCTGATGGAAGAAAGCGGCGCATCGGGTAACGAGGGCTGGACGTGGCGTTGGGTGGTTGACCCGCTGGACGGAACGAGCAACTTCCTGCACGGCATCCCGCACTGGGCCATCTCAATCGGCCTGCAGCGCCGTCTGCCCGATGACACGATCGAGATCGTGGCCGGTCTGGTGTACAACCCTGCCGCCAACGAGATGTTCTGGGCGGAAAAGGGCGTGGGCGCGTTCCTCAATGATCGCAGGCTGCGCGTATCGGGCCGCCGTTCAATGAACGAGGCGCTGTTCGCCACCGGTATCCCGTTTGCCAAGGTCTCGGCGCGCAACCGCCTGTCATTCGCGCGCACGCTGGGCACGCTCATGCCGCAGGTGGCGGGCATACGCCGATTCGGCGCCGCCGCCCTTGACCTGGCCTGGGTGGCTGCGGGTCGCTACGATGGCTACTGGGAACTGGGCATCAAGCCGTGGGACTGTGCCGCCGGCATTCTGCTGGTGCGTGAGGCGGGCGGCTACGCCACCGACCCCGAGGGCGTAGACCTCAACGATATCGGTGCCTCGATTGATGCAGTGGCGGGCAATACCCACCTGCACGCCCCCCTGCGCGAACTGGTTGCCAGCAGCATTGGCTGAAGGCCCGGTGGGGCAGTCGGCGCTTTGCCGATTGCGCCACCCCCCATCGCCCGGTAGCCTGCCGGTTACGATGCAGTACATGACCTCTTCCCTTTTCCGCCGGTTTCCATCCCGCTCCTGCCTGCGCGGGATTGCGCTCACGGGCCTGATCGCCAGTGTCATGGCTGGCCCCGGCATGCAGGCCCATGCCCAGGTCACAACCAGCCGGGGCGCGCTCGATGCCCTTGGCACCCCACAGAAGCACCCGACCCTGCTGCCCAGCGGGGGAAGCCTGTCCGCATCACAGGATAATACGGATGGTGAGGAGGTGCATGACGACATTCCCGGCAGCCACGCGCCAGCCACCGCCGTTGCCTCGCCCGCAGCCATAGCGGCCCTGCCGCCAGTGGCGACACAGCCACCCGCCAACCCGGTGCTGCGTCCGCCTGAACTGCACGTGCCTGCACATCCCTTCCCTCCCCCACCCGAAGTCAAGGCCGATCCGCAGGCCCGTGGCCGGGCGGAGAAGCTGACCGGGGGCACGCGCCTGCACTTCACCGCGCAGTCCGATGCCATGAACCCGCGCATGATCGCGGCACTACAGACATTTGCCACGGTCATGCAGAAACTGCCTGACCAGCATGTAGATATCGTCGCTTATGGCGAAGGCCGGGCGGATGACCCTTCCACCCCGCGCCGGGTAGCGCTCTCACGCGGGCTGGCCGCGCGCTCGGTGCTGATTCATGCCGGGCTGGCATCCACGCGCATCTATGTCCGCGCAGTGGGCCTGCCGGGGGAAAATGCACAGGGTGCCGGTGCGGATTGTGTTGACGTCACCCGCTCCGGTGTGGTGGCCTCAACATCCTCCACTCCACCCCCGCATTAAGGAAATCCCTGCGTGACACGACCGACGACCTATCTAGTACGCGTCCTGCTTTTTCTTCTGGCCGTCGGGGCTGTCACAGCTCTGCTTTCCTCCACACTCTACCAGGCTTTCTGCAACAATCCCTGGCTGGACGGACTGATTGTGGGTATCCTGCTACTGGGTATCGGGTGGAACATCAGCATGATCCTTCGCCTGATACCCGAAGTGCGCTGGGTCAACATCCTGCGCCACCCGCGTGAAGGACTGACCGCCCCCCCGCCGCCGCGCTTGCTGGCCCCCATGGCATCCATGCTGGCCACCCACGATAAGGGCCGTCGGCTGACCCTCTCCGCCCCGGTCATGCAGTCACTTCTCGACAGCCTCTCCGCCCGGCTGGACGAAGGGCGCGAACTCTCGCGCTACCTGACCGGCCTGCTCATCTTCCTTGGCCTGCTGGGCACGTTCTATGGCCTGCTGCTGACCGTAGGCTCCATTGCCGACGTAATCGGCAACATGACCGTGGGCAGCGGGGACATGAATGTCATGTTCGACCAGCTCAAATCCGGGCTGGCCGGGCCGCTGCACGGCATGGGCACCGCCTTCTCGGGCTCCATGTTCGGGCTGGCGGGCGCACTGGTGCTGGGCTTCCTCGACCTGACAGCCGGGCAGGCACAGACACGTTTCTTCAACGAACTGGAAGAATGGCTGGCCACCATCACCCGTCTTTCCGCAGGCGGGCTACAGGTAGGCGGCAATGATGCGACGGTCCCGGCCTATGTGCAGGCACTTTTGGAGCACACGGCCGAGAACATGGAAAAGCTGCAAACCCTGATGGCGCGCAGCGAGGAAACCCGCGCCCAGGAACAACGCCTGCTAACGGCCCTGAACGACCGGCTGGCCGCTCTTGCTGATAACCGGGGGGAGGAACACCTTCAGGGCATCGAATCGCTGCTGGCGCGGCTGGTGCAGGAATCGGCTGCCGGGCGTGAGCAGATGGCAACTGATATCCGCAATGACCTGCGCCTGCTTGCGCGCACCATTGCCGCAAGTGCGCCCGGAACGAACCACTCCGCTTCCTGACCGCAGATCAAGACAAGGTTCATTCCATGGCGCGTCGTTCCCGTCGTTCTATCCGTTCCGAACTGAATGCATGGCCGGGCTATGTTGATGCGCTGTCAACACTGCTTATGGTCATCATATTCGTCCTGCTTGTCTTTGTGCTGGGGCAGGCGTTCCTGTCGGTCGCGCTGAACAAGCGCCAGCAGGCACTCAATCAACTGGAGCACGAGGTTGCACGGCTGGGACAGATGCTCTCGCTCGAACACAGCCATACCACTGCCCTGCAGGCCGAGGTTGCCGGCCTGCACAAGGCGCATGATGCGGATGTGGCCACCGCCACCTCACTGACCGCCCAACTCAACCAGCAGACCAGCGAGCGCGACAGCGCTCAGGCCCATTCTACGGCCCTTGATGAACAGGTAGCCCAGCTCAATGCCCAACTCAGCGCGCTGAGCGTAGCCCTGGAGGCCGAGGAAGACACGGTGCATGACCGTGACCGCCAGATCAGCAACCTGGGCATGCAGCTTAATGTGGCGCTGGCGAAGAAGGTGGAGCAGTTGCAGCATTACCGCTCCGAATTCTTTGGCCGCCTGCGCAACGTGATGCAGGACCACAAGGGCGTGCAGATCGTGGGGGACCGCTTTGTATTCCAGAGCGAGGTGCTGTTCCCGCCCGGTGGTGCCGACCTCTCGCCCGAAGGCATTCAGGAGATCAAGGTACTGGCCAAGACGCTGCGGCAGGTCGCCCAGCAGATTCCGGGCGATGTGCCATGGATCCTGCGCGTGGATGGCCATGCCGACCGCCAGCCCATCCACTCGGCCTTCCCTAGCAACTGGGAACTGTCATCCGCCCGTGCCATCACGGTGGTCAAGCTGCTGATTGCCGAGGGCATTGACCCACACCACCTGGCCGCGACGGGCTTTTCGGATTACCAGCCGCTGGATAAAGGTACCACGGCGGAAGCCTTTGCCCGTAACCGACGAATCGAATTCCGCCTGACGGATCGCTGACCGCGCCGGATCTGGCAGGCGATACCCCCTGCCTGACCGACCACAAACCTAGAAAAGTTTTTGGTGAAGCTTTTTTTGAAAATCTTTGAAGAACGCCGCCTTTTAAAAAAGGCGGCGCCCAAAGAACTTCTATTATGATTCAGGTATCAGGTCGGCTGCCCGAATGCCTTCAGGCGCAGCTTCTGTGTCTCATGGTCGGCATCAGGCGTGGTGGGATCAAGCTGCAGCACATGCTGCCAGGCTTTCCATGCTGCCTGCCAGTCACCACGCTGCTCTTCGGTATCCTCAAGGATTTTCCACGCCATCACGTCACGCCCGTCATGATGCAGCGCAACACCCAGATCCGCCACCGCCCCATCGAGATTGCGGGCAACAAGGCGCGCCTGCGCGCGGTTGCGCCACAGCACTTCCACCTCAGGCTGAAGTAGCAGCGCATCATCCATGTCCTGCACCGCATCAAGCGGGCGCTGGGCATCAAGATCATCCTGCGCGCGGCGGACCAGCAGGGTGGTGGTGGGGGCCAGTTCCTTCAAACGCTGCTGTTCGATCCGGCCCTGCAGGTCACGCGCGCCACGGGCAGTGGCAGCATGGGCCAGTTCCGTCTCAAGACTGTCGAGCGAGGGTTCAGCCGCAGGCTTATCCCTACCATCTCTGGCGATGATAGCGGGCGGGGCCGCATGGCGGTCCACCCCGTGTGCGGCCACAACGGAGGGCAGGCCCATTCCCAGAAACAGGGGTACGAACGAAAAGCCACGCAGACAGGTTATCAAAAACCGGCCTGCGCGGCTTTGCCGCTGTTCAAAGATGAACCTGACGGTCAAGGCCGCCTGGCAATCAGCCCTGACGGGCCTTCATGCGCGGGTTCTTCTTGTTAATGACATAGACCTTGCCACGGCGACGGACCACACGGCAGTCCTTGTCCCGAACCTTGGCCGATTTCAGGCTGTTTCTGATTTTCATGATCCGACCCTCGACTAATTGCGATATACCGCAAAAGAGGCGCCCGAATAGCCTTCCCTGCGCCCTGAGTCAACTACACAGCCGGATTCTGGAGCACTTTACAGCAGGGAATTCGCCTGTGTGATCGAATCCGGCACGAAAAACGGGGCAATAGTATGGAAATCCGCCGCCCGGGGGGAACGCGGGCGCCATGCCAGGCCGATAGTACGCCATGTCTGTGCACCCGTCACGGGCCGGACCGCCAGCTTCTGGCCATCCAGCAGCGGGGAATCGACTGCAAGCTGCGGCAGCAGCGCCAGCCCCATGCCGGCGCCCACCATTTCCACCATGGTGTGCAACGAGGTTACGGCACATTCCGCCCCATCCGCCGGCGGGTTCCAGCCACGCACCTGGTGGCACATGGCCAGCGTCTGGTCACGCAGGCAGTGCCCGTCCTCCAGCAGGATCATGCGCTCGCGCACGATGTCGCGCACCGGTACCACAGGCAGCTGCGCAAGCGGGTGGTCATGCGGCATGACTAGCATGAAGGGATCGCGCCACAGGGGCAGTATCTCGTTATCGGCGCAGTCCCACGGCATGGCCAGCAGCACAAGGTCCAGCCGCCCCATGCCCAGCTTGGCCATGACGTTGTGGGTCACGTCCTCGTTCAGCGAAAGATGCAGTTGCGGATAGGCATGTGGCAGCCTGCGCACCAGCGAGGCCATGACAAACGGCCCGATGGTAGGAATGACACCGATCCGCAGCAATCCGCTCATCGGCTCCCGCGAGGCCACGGCCACGTCCAGCACACCCTGCAGGGCCTCAAGCGCCGTGCGTGCGCGGGCTATCACCTTGTCCCCCACCGGGGTGAACACGACCTTCTTGCCCACATCGCGGTCCAGCAGTCGGACATCCATCTGCCGTTCAAGGGCAAGGATACCGGCGGACAGCGTGGACTGGGTCACCGCACAGGCCCGCGCCGCACGCCCGAAATGGCGCAGTTCGGCAAGGGTTACAAGGTAGCGCAACTGCTGGGCAGAGGGCATCGGAAGCATCGATAATTCCGATCATGCATATATAAATAATTCACTGGTATGATAGCATCATGACCGGCATAGATACAGGCTCCGGGCTGCGCCATCCGTCGCACCCAACATCATGATCCCTAACAGGAGCCTGCCCAATATGCTGACAATCGGTGACAAGTTTCCCGCCTTCAACCTGAGCGCCGTACCCGGCGGCCCCGAAGGGCTGAAAGGCGAGTTCGTGCAGATCACGGACGAATCGAACGAAGGCAAGTGGAAGGTCGTTTTCTTCTGGCCGCTGGACTTCACCTTCGTCTGCCCGACCGAGATCGTGGCATTCGGCAAGCTGGCCGGTGAGTTCAGCGACCGTGACACCGTGGTGTACGGCGTATCGATCGACAGCGCCTTCGTGCACCTGAACTGGCGCCTGCACCATGACGAACTGAAGAACCTCGAAATCCCGATGCTGTCCGACATCAAGCGCGAGCTGATCGAAAGCTGTGGCGTCATGTCGCAGCAGGCCGGTGCGGCTTACCGCGCGACCTTTGTTGTCGACCCGCAGGGCATCATCCGCCATGTCAGTGTCAATGACCTGTCGGTTGGCCGTAACCCGCAGGAAATCCTGCGTATCCTTGACGGCCTGCAGAGCGACGAGCTGTGCCCGTGCAACTGGAACAAGGGCGACGCTTTCATCAAGGCATGATGGCCCGGTGCGTGTGCGCCTGCGCGGGGTTCATTCCCGTGCAGGGCACATACGCCCCACATCACCCTGCCCCCCCGCACACCGCCCTTTCCTGCCCGCACGGCCACGTAATGGGGCAGGCACAGGCCCCAGCCTACGGACACATGCCATGTCGATCGATTCCATCAAGGCCGCACTGCCGGACTACGCCAAGGATCTGAAGCTCAACCTCGGCTCGCTCGCCAACGATATCGTGCTGACGCCGCAGCAGCTTGGCGGCACGTTCATCGCCAGCGCCATTGCAGCACGCAACCCGGCCGTGACCCACGCCCTGACCGCCGAATACGGCCCCCGCCTCGCGCCCGAGGCGCTGGAAGCGGCACGAGCAGCGGCGGCCATCATGGGCATGAACAATGTCTATTACCGTTTCGTGCACCTTGTGGGCGGTGATTATGCAAAACTGCCCGCGCGCCTGCGGATGAACATCATCAACAACCCCGGCGTGGATAAGGTGGATTTCGAGCTGTGGGCCATGGCCGTCTCCGCCATCAATGGCTGCGGGCTATGCATGGAAAGCCACGAGCGCCAGCTGCGCGCAGCGGGCCTGACTACCGAACATATTCAGACGGCAGTGCGCATTGCCGCGACCGTCAGCGCCATTGCCGTAACGCTGGATGGCGTGGAACTTCCTGCCTGATCCCATCCCGCTGCCCAAAAAACGCCATGAAAGACCCTGTCATGGCGTTTTTTTTTGCCTGCCCTGTTGCCATGTCGGGGGCAGCCTGTTATTTGCCCTTTCACCGAACGGTTGCAGCCCACAGGGCGGCAGCGGATGCGGGTGTAGCTCAGTTGGTTAGAGCGCCGGCCTGTCACGCCGGAGGTCGCGGGTTCGAGCCCCGTCACTCGCGCCATTTTATGGTGCGGCTTTCATAAAGCCTCTCTCCACAGAAATCCCTTTAAATCAAAGAAAAGTTTTTGATGAAGCTTTTTCTAAAAAGCTTCAGGGAACGCTGCTTTTCTGAAAAAAGCCGGCACCCAGAAACTTTTATCACTTCAGTCCTGCCATACAGTCGCGCGATACCTTACCCCACACCCGCCCCATCAAGGTAATGGGCCACAAGGGGCCGGTAGGTCGCGCCAAACAGCCGCAGATGCACCAGCGCAATCCAGAGTCGATAGATGGCAAAACGCGCTTCATATCCCGCCTCAAGCGACTCATGAGCCATGAAGAAAGCAGCAGCGGGCCGGTCAAACACCCCGGCAGTGGCAAGATCCACCTCCGCATGGCCATAACAGCAGCATGGGTCGATCAGCCCCGTCACCCGCCGGGCCGAGACCAGCACGTTCCCACCCCACAGATCCCCATGCAGCAGGCTGGGTGCAGGTCTGGCGGGCAGCAGGTCTGGCAGGCGGTACATCAGGCGCTCAAGCTGATGAGCAAGGTCAATCCCCACATGGTCCAGATGGATGCCAATGCGGCGCTCGGCCCAGAAGCCAGGCCACGTATCCATCCATGTGTTGGGCACCGCTACCGTGCCCAGTGCATAATCGGTGCGCCAGCCGTAACGAACTGCCCCTTCCGGCGGCCTGCCAGTATGCGCCTGCGCCAGTACGCGCCCCAGATCGCCCCAGCAGGTGGCAAGCGGGCCATCGGCGGGCAGGTACTGCAGCACTAGCGCATCCTCATCCACCGCCAGTACATCGGGCACCGGCGCGCCGGTCTCGCCCAACGTGCGCAGCATGGCGGCCTCCGCCAGTGGATCGGGGCCATTCTTGACCACCACCCTGCGCCCGTCATTGAGATAGACCAGCAATGTCTGCGCCAAGTCACCGCCCTGCAGCGGGTGCCAGTTCCACAACTGTCCTCCCAGCAGGGCAGCACCGTGCCGGGCCAGGCGGGTCATGCGCTGTCCTTTTGCAGTTTACCCACCAGTGCCTGCGCCCCGGCGGTCACGTCGTGCCATGTGGTCTCGAACCCGCTGGCATCGCCATAATACGGATCGGCCACGGCATGGCCCTGTCTGCCGGGCACATGGTCCAGCAGCAGGGATAGCTGTGCCCGGCTACCTGCGGGCTGCATGGCCTGCAGATGGGCAAGGTTGGCATGGTCCAGCGCAACGATATGGGTAAAGCGCTCGAAATCCGCAGGCCGAACCATGCGCGCGCGGGCGCGGCTGATATCAATGCCATGGCGCAGGGCAGTGGCACAGGCCCGCCGGTCCGGCGCGGAACCGGCATGCCAGTTGCCGGTTCCAGCCGAATCAACCACCACATCCAGCCCCGCCCGCCGGGCCGCGTCACGGAACGCGGCCTCTGCCAGGGGGGAGCGACAGATATTGCCCATACATACAAACAGTACGGAGACGGGAGAGCGGGTCATGAATGCCTTACCCGATCGGTCAGTTTAAAAATAAAATGTAAGGAAGTTTCTGGTGAAGCTCTTTTCAAAAAGCTTCAAAGAACGCCGCCTTTTTAAAAAAGGCGGCACCCAGAAACTTTTATCCTTCTTTGCCAATGAATGACCTTATCCCGTCAGGGTTGGGGAAATTCCTGCTTCAACAACCCGAGTGTTTCGGCAATCAGGTCCGCAGGCGTTGCTTCCAGATGCACCACTACCGGGTGCTCATCCGCCGTCGGCGCCTCAAGTGTTGCAAGCTGGCTGGGCAGCAGACTGGGGGGCATGTAGTGGCCCCGCCTGCGCTTCAACCGGTCAGACAGCACAGCCTCCGGGATTTCCAGATAGACGAACACGATCCCCTCATTACCGTCCGCACGCAACAGATCGCGGTAGGAGCGCTTGAGCGCCGAGCAGGTCAGGATCCCCCCCTGCCCCGACACCACGCGCTCATGCAGCCATGTGCGGCAGGTCTGTAGCCATGGCAGGCGGTCGGCATCGGTCAGGGGAATGCCCGCCGCCATTTTTTCCACATTGGCGCGGGGATGCAGCAGGTCACCTTCCTGATAGGGCCAACCCAACAGATTATGCAGGCCCTCCGCCAGAGTGGTCTTGCCGCAGCCTGACACCCCCATGATGACAAGGACCAACGGCCTGATACCCTGGTCCTGCAATGCCTTGCCGGTCATGCCGCATGCAACCGCTGCAGGCCATCGGCCGTGGCCACGATCACTTCGGACGTCCGGCCAATGAACAATCCCGTCTCGATCACGCCCACCACACGGTCAAGCTGGTTCTGCAGGGTATCTGAATCGGCAATCTCGCCAAAATGACAATCCAGGATCATGTTGCCACCATCAGTCACGAACACGTTGCCGCTGCGGTCCAGCCGCTGGGTTACTTTCGCACCCAGCGCCTCAAGTTGGCGCGCGGTCGAGTTCCAGCCAAAATTGGCGACTTCCACCGGCACTGGCACGGCTACACCCAGCCGATCAACCAGCTTGCTGTCATCCACCACCACCACGAACCTGCGTGAGGCGGCAGCCACGATCTTTTCACGGAACAGCGCGCCCCCCAGCCCCTTGATCAGGTTCAGCGTGCCCCGCTCCACTTCATCTGCGCCATCAATGTCGATGTCGATCTGCGGGTGAGTGGCGAATGTGACCAGCCTGATCCCATGCGAGCGCGCCTGCTCGGCCGAACGCTCGGATGTGGGAATGGCGCAGAACCGTAGCCCTTCTGCCCAGCGACGGCCCAGCTCCTCGATCATGAAGGCGGACGTACTGCCCGAGCCGAGGCCGACCACCATGCCTTCCTTCACCATGTCGGCGGCCTCGATCGCGGCCTTACGCTTCAGTTCTGCCCTGGGGTCCGTAATATGGGTGGACATGCGCTGTTTCCTCTCCTGCGGGGTATCCCTGCCTTGGGTGCCCCGTCATTCTTATTGGCCCTGCTGCATCTGCACGGTCCTTACACATAACGCACTTATTGCCCTGCCGCCGCCTTGTCCATAAGCCAGACGAGTTCACCCTCGGTCGTGATATGGCTGGCAGGTTCGGCCGGGTCACCGGCACGCACTTTTGCAAAGGCTTCGCGCTTGCCCGCGCCTGCCAGCATGAACACCACATGGCGGCTGGAATGGATGGCGGGATAGGTCAGCGTCAGGCGTGTATGTGGCGCGTCATCGGGCACGCAGGTCGAGACCCACAGCTTCTTTTCCCGCAGCACCGGCTGGCGCGGGAAAAGCGAGGCCGTATGCCCGTTATCGCCCAGCCCCAGCATCACCACATCAAACAGCGGGCGGCCGGGTTGCAGTACGTTGCCGCCATACACCTTTTCCAGTTCAGCCTGATAGGTGGCTGCCGCCTGTGTCGGGTCGCCCGATGTGGGCATGGGGTGCACGTTGGCGGGCGGCACCGTTACGTGGGCCAGCATTTCGGTCTCGACCATGTTGTAATTGCTGGCAGCATCCGCCTCGGGCACGAAGCGTTCATCGCCAAAGAAAAACTGTGTGTTCGTCCACGGAAAGCGGTCACGATATTCAGCGGATGCAAGGATTTGATACAGCCGCCTGGGCGTGGACCCGCCCGACAGCGCCAGCACGAACGGGCCGTCTTTCTTGGCCAGCGCCTGCCCGGTCAGCCACTTCGCCATATGCTGGGCAATGGCCTCGGCATCGGGCAGGACCACCATGGTCCCGGTTTTCACGTCGTGTCCTGTGCTCATGTCATGCATCTCCCAGCACGAATTTCTCGATCCCGTTGGCGAACCCTTCCTCCTCGCACGATGTCGAGACATGGGTCGCCTGCTTCTGCACATCCGGGCTGGCCTGCCCCATGGCGATGGACATGCCGCTCTTGCGGAACATCAGCACATCATTGGGCTGGTCGCCCAGTGTCACCATCTGGCTGGCGGGAATGCCCAGCAGGCGTTCAAGCGCCATGACCACGCCGCCCTTGTTGGCGTCTTTATTGGTCACATCCACGTAGTATGGCTGCGACAGCGCGGCCGATGCCGTATCGCCCAGCGTCTGTTGCAGGTCATGTTCCAGCCGCTTCATCAGGTCGAGGTCATCACTGACCCCGGTGATCTTGACCACCTGATCCAGCTTCGCTTCCACATCGCCGACCACCGGCGGAAACTTGACCGTCCACTGTTCGCGCGCGACATGCGGCGCATCGAGTTTCGAGACGATCCAGTCATTGCCGTTATAGACCCACGGGTCGGCCTTGTGGTCACGGATGATGCCGATCACCTTGCGCGCGGTATCGGCCGGAAGCGTGCGGGCCTCGATCACGCTGAAATCGGGGCGGACCATCATCCCGCCATTGAAGCCCGCGATCGGCTCGGAAATCTTGAGCGGGTCGATCACCATCTTCATGCCCTTGGGCGGGCGGCCGCTGGTAATGGTGAACAGGATACCGCGTTCACGCAGGCGTTCGACAGCCCGGATGGCGCGTGGTGTCAGGATCTTGTCCTTCGTGACCAGTGTGCCGTCCACGTCGGCCAGTACCAGTCTGATCTGGCTGGCCGGGGTTCCGGCTGCGTCCTGGGGCATGTTCACTCTCCCTTATGTGCCGCACCATCAGGTGCGGGGCAGTACAAAACTTTCCATGGCGAAGGCCCACCCATCCTCCGTGTTGGGCTTTGTCACGAAACGGGCATGGGCTTTCACGTTATCCGGGGCATTGCCCATGGCAATGCTGACCCCGGCCTCGCGCAGCATGGGAATATCGTTGTTCATATCCCCGATGCAGGCAGTATCCCGGATATCAGTATCAAGCAGATGCGCCAGTTCTTTTGCCGCATAGCCCTTGTTCGCCTGGGGGTGCGTGATATCAAGGTAAATGGCTGCGGAACGGTGTACGCTTGCCTGCCCCCCCAGCAGGTTTGCAAGGTCATGTTCCACGCCCGGCAGGCTGGCGGGGTCGGATGTGACCCCCATGATCTTGCCCACATCCGTGTAATGTCCGGCAAAGTCATCCACCTGCACGGGCGTGGTCTGCACCACTTCGCGCTCATGGATGACCTGCGGCGTATCCGTCCTGCGCACCAGCCAGTCATGGCCGATGAATAGCCACGGCTCCACATGGCGGGCGAGCAGAAACTCCACCGCCGTACGTGCCGCCTGCGGGTCAAGCGACAGCCGCTCGCGGATCGTGCCATCGGGGTCACAGATCAGGCCGCCATTCAGCCCGGCTATGGGTGTATCGACCCGCAGGGCCTTGACGAACTGCATCATCCCGCGCGGGGCGCGGCTGCTGACAAGGCTGAGGCGGATCCCCGCCGCCCGCAGGTCATCAGCCGCCTTATGCGCCGCCGGCGTCACCTCGCGCGCAGGTGTAATCAGGGTACCATCGATATCGGACACGACAAGGCGCACGGAACGGGTGGATGGGGTCATGGGCATCATCCAATTTTAAGCCAGTGGCGGTGATCGCGCGCAAGCAGGGCGTTGGCCGCTTCCGGCCCCTCGCTACCCGCGGCGTAGAAGGCAAGGCTGCGGGCATCCTGCCCCCAGTCCAGAACAGGCTGGACGGCACGCCACCCGGCCTCGATGTTGTCGGCACGCTGGAACAGCGTGGCATCACCGATCATGCAATCATAGATCAGGGTTTCGTAGCCGGTGCTTGGCCCTTCGCTGAACCACTCGGCATAGTCGAACTTCATGCGCACGCCACCAAGCCGGACCGAAGGGCCGGGCACCTTGGCCGAAAACTGCAGGGTCACGCCCTCGGTCGGCTGGATATGGATGACCATGATGTTGGGGGTCAGCCTGTCCACCGGTGTATCGCGGAACAGGGCATAGGGTGCTGATTTGAAGTGGATCGCGATCTCGGTCTTGCGCGCGGCCAGACGCTTGCCGGTGCGCACATAAAACGGCACGCCAGCCCAGCGCCAGTTGTCGATACGGAACTTCATGGCCATGTAGGTTTCGGTCAGGGAATGGGGGTCAACACCCGGTTCCTGCCGGTAGCCCGGCACCTCCTTGCCCCCCACGACGCCCGGCGCATACTGGCCACGCACCACATCGGCCGGTGCAAGGGAATGGATCGCATCCAGCACCTTTGTCTTTTCATTACGCACCGCATCGGCCTCGAACGAGATCGGGGCTTCCATCGCGGTCATGGCCAGCAGCTGCATGACATGATTGGGCACCATGTCACGCAGTGCGCCCGTGCTTTCATAAAAGCGGGCGCGCTGTTCCACGCCCACTGTCTCGGCAGCGGTAATCTGCACGTGGTCGATGTTCTGGCGGTTCCACAGCGGCTCGAAAAACCCGTTGGAGAAACGCAGAGCCATAATGTTCTGGACCGTCTCCTTGCCCAGGTAATGGTCGATCCGGTAGATCTGCTGTTCTTCCAGCGTGTGCAGCAGACGGGTATTGAGCGCGATGGCGGATGCCAGATCGCTGCCAAAAGGCTTTTCCACGATCACGCGGCGGAAGGTATGCCGCCCCTCACGCACCAGCCCCGCCTCCCCCAACCGGTCAACGATGGGGCCGAAGAAGCGGGCGGCCACCGCAAGGTAGAAGATGCAGTTCTGCTCCCCCACTATGGCGGCGACGTCACTGTAGGTCTGCGGGGCTTCAAAATCACCGCGCACGTAGCGGATGCGGGGCTTCATCCATTCCCACACATCCTCACGCACTGGCACGGCATCCGCCCGGCGGCGGGCTGCAAAATCTTCCAGCGCCTCCCGCACATTCTGGCGCAACTGGTCATCGCCCAATTCCGCGCGATCAACCGCCACAATGCCAAACCCGTCATCCAGCAGGCCCGCACAGGCCAGGTTGTAGATGGCGGGCAGCAGCAGGCGACGCGTCAGGTCCCCCCCACCACCAAAGATGACAAACGAACCCGCCGGGCTGCGCCGGGGGCTGTAATCCTGCCCACCTTCGCCAACCTGCGATACCGCCGAGGCAATGATGTTTTCCATAATGCTGCTATTCCTGAACTGTTTCCGCTCGTCTCCCTCCGCCGGCTGTTCCGGTTGCAGTCATTAAGCGCTGTCATTTCATCCAGGAACAGCCAGGGTCCGTATGCGTAGCACCTCGGTGGCCCGGTCGTTACCGACCGGGCAGCAGGTCAGTTATTCGTACCCTCAATGTGACCGCCAAAACCGAACCGCATGGCAGACAGCATCTTCTCGGCAAAGTTATTGCCCGTGCGTGAACGGAAGCGCGTGAACAGCGATGCCGTGATGACAGGCACCGGCACCGATTCCTCGATCGCGGCCTCGATCGTCCAGCGGCCCTCACCCGAATCGGCCACGTCACCTTTGTAGTCCGACAGGTCCGGGTTGCCCGCCAGCGCACCGGCTGAAAGGTCCAGCAGCCATGAGGACACGACACTGCCCCGGCGCCAGACTTCGGCAATATCCGCCATGTTCAGATCAAAACGCTGGTTTTCAGGCAATTCGGTAGAGTTCTTGGATTTCATCACATCAAAGCCTTCGGCGAAGGCCTGCATGATGCCGTATTCAATGCCGTTATGAACCATCTTCACAAAATGGCCTGAACCTGCGGGACCACAATGCAGGTAGCCCCGTTCGGCACGCGGGTCGAAACCGGGCTTGTCACGACCGGGCGTGCGCGCAATGTCGCCAAGACCGGGCGCCAGGGCGGAAAGGATGGGGTCGATATGGTCGGTAGCCTCTTTCGTGCCGCCGTACATCATGCAGTAGCCACGCTCCAGACCCCATACGCCACCAGATGTGCCGACATCGACATAATCAATGCCCTTCTTCGCCAGTTCGGTCGCGCGACGGATGTCATCCTTGTAGAAGGAATTGCCACCATCAATGATGATGTCGCCCTTACCCATGAGACCATCGAGTTCCTGTACCGCCTGCTCGGTCACTTCACCTGCGGGCAGCATGAGCCAGATGATCTTGCGGCCCGAGAGCTTGCCAACCATGTCCGCAAGGCCCGTGGCGGGCGTGCAGCGACCGCCTTCCCCCTGCCCGCAGACCTTGGCGGTAACAGCCGGGTCCCGGTCATAGGCCACCACGTCATGACCATGCCGGGTCAGACGGACCGAAATGTTGCCACCCATCTTACCAAGACCAACAATACCGATTTGCATGATTAAACACTCCTAAAGCGAGGATGGAACATATCCCCACCCTCCCCTTTTCCAAATGATCACAATCAAGAAACCCGCCCCCCTGGCAGGGAGGCGGGTCCCGGTAGTCGCGGGTCAGACCGCCTGGGCTATATCCTGCCCCAGTTTTTCAAGACCTGCCTTCAGGTCACCATGAATATGCACCCGCAGCACACGGCGGCCCCGTTCGGCCAGTACCTCCATATCACCGCGCGCCTGGGCTTCCTTCACGACGGTGAAGGTATATTTCTCACCCGGCACCGGCAGGTTCACCCCGTCATCACAGGTGATCTGCACGAATACGCCCGTGTCCGGCCCACCTTTGTAAGCCTGGCCGGTGGAATGCTGGAAGCGTGGGCCGAATTCAGCCGCCGTGGCCAGCTTCAGGCCATCACGTACCGCAAGCCGTACTTTCTGTATCCATTCGCGCGTCCAGGTATCACGGTCGATATAGGCCAGAAGGGCCACATAATCGCCCGCCTTGCCTCGGGCAAAATGCGCCTTGAGGATCGCTTCCGCCGTGGTGGCCCCACCCAGCGCCTGCGCGTTTTTCGGGTCGGCATAGAAGGCGAACGGGCCATCCTTGGCAAATGGCTCATACGGCGGCAGCTTGCCGGTCTCGTTATAGGCGGTGGTGATCTTCTTGGTCTCGATCTTCGATTCCTCGACATCGGGCTGATCAAACGGGTTGATCCCGATCACCGCACCCGCGACCGCCGTTGCAAACTCCCAACGGAAGAACTCCTCCAGCACCTGGCGGCGCTCATGCAGTTCGATCGTCACCACCGGCTCACCCGCCTTGACCAGCGCCGCAAACGCCGCGTCCTGCTTCGGACAGGGATCTTCGGCCAGACGCAGGTAGGTGAAGACCCGGTCCTTGCCATACACGCCCGGCTTGCCGATGGTCTCATCATCAATGGGAATGAGGCCCTTGCCTTCCTTACCGGTCGATTCCGCAATCAGCTGCTCAAGCCACGCACCCATGTCGTAAATGCCGGGCGATGCGATGATAGTCACCTTGTCGCGCCCGAAATCGCGCGCGGCCACACCCAGCACCGCACCCAGCACGGCGCCGGGGTTCTGCGCGGGCGGTACGGAAGCGGCACAGGACTTCTCGCCACGCTGGGCGGATTCCAGCAGCAGCCTGAGCGGCAGGCCAGCCACGGCGGCCGGGATCATCCCGAAATCGGACAGCACGGAATAGCGGCCGCCGATCTGCTTCTCGCCGTAGAAGGTCTTCCAGAAACCGTCCTTCTTCGCCACGTCTTCCATGTGTGAACCCGGATCGGTCACGGTGATGAAGTGCGAACCCGCCTTGTTACCCAGCACCTTTTTGGCCTGATCGAAGAAATAGGCCTTGAGGATGTTCGGCTCCAGCGTGCCGCCCGACTTGGACGAGACGATGAACAGCGTTTTGCTGATATCGATCTTCTTCTCGAAATCGCGCACCTGCTGCGGGTCCGTGCTGTCGAGCACATACAGGTGCGGAAAGCCCTCATGCTTGCCAAATGTCTGGGCCAGCACTTCGGGGCCAAGACTGGAACCACCCATTCCCAGCAGCAGCGCGTCCTTGAAGCCGCGCGCCTTCACTTCCGCCTGGAAATCCTCGAACTTGGACAGGGCAGCAACCTGATCATCGGTAATGTCCAGCCATTTCAGCCAGCTTGCCTCGTCCTTACCAGTCCACAGCGTGGCATCCTTGCGCCACAGGCGGCGGATGTTGCCCTTCCTGCGCCATTCTTCCAGTTCGGCATCGACCGCCTTGTGCAGGTCGGCGGGCAGTTTGAGCGCGGTAGAGGTCACCTTCTTGCCAAGGAACGCCGCCTGCTTGGCTGCGACCGAACCCAGTAGGTCATCAAACGCATCGGCAAAGGAGGCAACGCCTTCATCAACCAGCACCTTCGTCACGCCATCAAGGTCCAGGCCGAGAGTCTTTGCCTCTTCCAGCACCTTTTTCGCCCCTGCCACGTCCTGGGTCAGGGTCTCGGCTACCGTGCCGTGGTCACGAAAGGCATCGAAAGTTGCGGGCGGGATGGTGTTGACCGTCTCGGGACCGATCAGCCCGTCCACGTACACCACATCACTGAAGGTCTTGTCCTTTGTGCCGGTGCTGGCCCACAGCAGGCGCTGGGGGCTGGCGCCCGCATCGGCCAGCTTCTTCCAGCGCGCAGAGGCGGTGATCTCTTTCCAGTATTCATAGGCCATCTTGGCATTGGCGATCGCGACCTTGCCGCGCAGCGCCTTCAGGCGATCGGCATCCTTGTCGCCCGCCGCAACACGGCGGTCGATTTCCCTGTCGATCTTCACATCGATGCGACTGACGAAGAAGGAGGCGACAGAGGCGATTTCCTTAACGCTCTCACCACGAGCCAGACGGTCTTCCAGCCCGGTTATGTAGGCTTCGAGCACCTTCTTGTAGGCCTCGTTCGAGAACAGCAGCGTCACATTGACGCTCAACCCGGCCGCAATGGCGGCGCGCACGGCGGGTACGCCCTCTTCCGTGCCGGGAATCTTGATCATGAGGTTACGGGCATCGACCGCCTTCCACAGGCGCAGCGCCTCATGCAGGGTGCCCTCGGTATCACGCGCAAGGTAAGGGGAGACTTCCAGGCTGACATAGCCGTCCACGCCTTTCGTCTGCTCATAGACGGGGTAGAGCACCTTTGCCGCGGCACGGATGTCGTCAATGGCCAGCAGTTCATACAGCGCGCCAGCATCCACCACCTTGTGCTCCAGCACCGAGCGGATCTGGGCGTCGTAATCCGTGCCCTGTCCCATAGCCTTCTGGAAAATGGCGGGATTGGAGGTGACACCCTTCAGGCCGTCTTCCTCCACCAGCTTCTTCAGGCTTCCGTTTTCGGTATAGGAACGCTGGATGAAGTCCAGCCACGGGGACTGACCATAACGGGCCAGTTCCTTTAACGGATTTTCTCCACCTGTTTCTCGCACGCTCATTCCTGTACTTCCTTTGCTTGCCAGCAGGCGCGATATCCCTGCACCGCCAGCGCTTTCTTTGCCTCAAAACAAGGCAGGCAGGGAATGATCCCTGCCTGCCTGTATCCTTATTTTCCTGCCTGCCTGCGGGCTGCGGCTACCACGGCCTCAACGGTAAAGCCGAACTTGACTTCCAGTTGCCCCGCCGGGGCAGAGGCACCAAAGCCGTGCATCACGATCGTCTCGCCCGCAAGGCCGGTATAACGGTCCCAGCCAAGCTGTGCGGCCTGCTCCACCGCCACGCGCGCGGTGATATCGGGCGGGAGCACGCTGTCGCGGTAGGATTTGGGCTGCGCCTCGAACAGATCCCATGAGGGCATGGAGACAAGGCGCACCTTGATCCCGTCCGCCTTCAGCTTCTCAGCCGCCTTGATGATCAGTCCCACTTCGCTACCTGTCGCCATAAGGATGACATCGGGACGCCCCGCGCTATCCGCAAGGACATAGGCCCCTTTTGCCAGACCTGTCGCAGGCGCATAGGTCTTGCGGCAAATGGTAGGCAGGTTCTGGCGGCTCAGCGCCAGCACGCTGGGGCGGTCGGTCAGCTGGACAAGGGTGCGCCAGGCTTCCGATACTTCATTGGCATCGGCCGGGCGGATGAGTGTAACCCCCGGTGTCGCGCGCAGCTGAGCCAGCTGCTCGATGGGCTGGTGGGTCGGACCATCTTCACCCACACCGATCGAATCATGGGTAAAGATATAAGTCACCGGCAGCTTCATCAGCGCGGACAGGCGGATGGGCGGCTTCATGTAATCGGAGAAGATCAGGAAGCCCGAGCAGTAGGCCCGCAGGCCATACAGCGCCATGCCGTTGCTGATCGAACCCATGGCGTGTTCACGCACGCCAAAATGCAGGTTGCGCCCGCCATAGGTGCCATTCCACTGCGGGGGCTGGAAGTCACCCGCGCCATCGAATGTCAGGTGCGTCTTGGTGGAAGGCGACAGGTCGGCCGAACCACCGAGCATCCATGGGTAATTCTTCGCGATCTCATTGAGCACCTTGCCCGAGCTTGCGCGTGAGGCAATGCCCTTCGCATCCGCGTCGAAAACCGGGATGTCGGCATCCCAGCCCTCGGGCAGCGTGCCGGCGAAGATGTGGTCAAGCTGTGTGGCCTCGGCCGGGTATTTGGCGCGGTAGGCGGCGAACAGTTCATTCCATGCCTTGCTGGCTGCCGCCCCACGGGTGGCGATGCCCGCCTGGAAATGCTCCGGCACGCCTTCGGGCACATAGAAGCTCCTGTCCTCCGGCCAGCCATAGAATTTCTTGGTCTCGCGAATTTCCTCCACACCAAGCGGGGCGCCATGGGCTTCCGCCGTGCCTGCCAGGTGCGGCGCGCCCCAGCCGATGATGGAATGCACGATGATCAGCGTGGGCCGCGAGGTCTCTGCCTTCGCCTCCTCCAGCAGGCGGCGCATGTCACCCGTATCGTTGGCGTCCCTGAGTTCGAGCACATGCCAGCCATAAGCCTCGAAGCGCTTGTGCACGCTTTCGGTAAAGGCGATGTGAGTCGAGCCCTCGATGGAGATCTGGTTGCTGTCGTAGATCCACGTCAGGTTGCCCAGCTTCAGGTGGCCCGCGATGGACGCGGCCTCGCTGGAGACGCCTTCCATGTTGTCGCCATCGCCGCACAGGGCATAGACATGGTGGTCAAACAGTTTGAAACCATCACGATTGTAGTGCTCGGCCAGCCATTTCTCGGCAATGGCCATGCCAACCGAGTTGCCACAGCCCTGACCCAGCGGGCCGGTCGTGGTTTCGACGCCTGCCGTATGGTGGTATTCCGGGTGGCCGGGGGTGAGTGAGTCCAGTTGGCGGAACTGCTCAAGGTCTTCCAGCGTCAGGGCCGGGCGGTCATGGGTGATGCCACCGGGGCGCACGTCACGGATTCCGGCAAGGTGGATCAGCGAATACAGCAGCATGGAGGCGTGCCCGATCGAGAGCACGAAGCGATCCCGGTTGGGCCAGAGCGGATTGGCGGGATCATAATCCAGCACGTCGCGCCACAGCGTGTAGGCAACGGGTGCAAGTGCCATGGCGGTGCCGGGATGGCCGGAATTCGCTTTCTGCACAGCATCCATGGACAGCGTGCGGATCGTGTTGATGCACAGCGTATCGATATTGGTGGGCATGCTGCCACCTCCTTCAGGGGCCATGAGTAAAGATCTGGATAGGGAACGCATGGGACCGGCCTCCTTACAGCCATGGTTGTACTCCGGTCAGGCCGTACCTGCGGGCCGGAGCGGGCAACCTTGTCGTGTTCTTTTTTCATGCACCTGCCTACTGGCACGGAGCGCAAGGCAAAGGCTTTTTACGACACGCACCTTCTCACGACCTTCGGGACGGAACAAGCCACCTCGTCAGGCTGTTACCTGCGCCACGCCACCATGGCGCTCATTGCCCTTATTCAGCGCGTGGTTGCAGCCACGGTTGCATGCGTCTCGGACCATGGCGGAATATTGACATACCCTGTCCTGTCCCTCACCTGTCACGCAGCCACATGTCGGCAGACGGAGACCATGCATGCCCCCGCTACCCGCCAGCGACCACACCGATGGCACGCGTTTCTTCAATCCGACCACCATCTGCCCCGAAGGTACGCAGCCTGCGCGCATGCGGCGTCTGGCCATCCTGAAATGGCAGTGGAACCGCCCCCGCTCCGACTGGCCACGATGGATCGAGAACCCAACCCCCATCGGTGACCCGCACGCACGCCCCATGCCGGGCACGGTGGCGGTAACATTCATCGGGCACAGCACATTCCTGATCCGCGTGCCGCACGCCGATGGCACGACCGTGACGATCCTGACCGACCCAATCTTTTCAAAGCGCTGCTCGCCCTTCTCCTTTATCGGACCAAAACGCGTACGCGCCCCCGGGCGCAGTCTGGCCACGTTGCCGCGGGTGGATATCGTGCTGGTGTCGCATGCACATTATGACCACATGGACCTGCCATCCCTGCGCGCGCTGGCACGGCGCGGCGACGACCCGCTGGTGGTCACACCGCTGGAAAATGCCCGCTTCATGCGCGCAACCGGGCTGAAGCGCATCATGGAACTGGACTGGTGGCAGGATGTGGAGGCGCTGGGCACGCGGATCACCTGCACCCCTGCCCGCCATGGCGCCGCCCGCACGCCCTTTGACCGGAACACAAGCCTGTGGGGCGGCTTCATGCTGCGCGATACGACCGGGCGCCAGCTTTTCTTTGCGGGCGATACCGCCGATGGTCGCCACTGGGGCCTGATACGCAACCGCCTGGGCGCGCCCGACCTTGCCTTTTTGCCCATCGGGGCCTACGCGCCGCGCACGCTCATGGAACGCGTGCACACCACGCCGGAGGAAGCGGTAAGCGGCCTGCGCCAACTGGGGGCGAAACAGGGGATCGGCATGCATTTCGGCACCTTCCGCCTGACAGATGAACCCTTTGACGAACCCGTCCGGCGCATGCACGCGGCAGGCCGTGCACAGGGGCTTGCTCCAGGTAGCATGGACGTGCTGCACCATGGCGAATGCCGGGCACTGTTATGGTGAGACCATGACGAAGCCGGATTGCCCGATGTTCTTTTTGGCCAAAGCGTACTATGATCGCGCGCTTCCGACGGGGCCGGCCACCGCCCCCGTTTTCCGCAACCCCACCAGCGAGGCAGGCACATGAGCAAGACAGTCGCCAGCGGCGAACCCGCCGCCGCCGCACCCGAATCCTTCAGCAACGCGGAAATCGAGACCCTGTTCCTATCCGCCGCGCGCGATGGGCAGACAGACCTTGTAAGCGAATTCCTTGCCGCCGGCATCAACCCCGATACCCGCAACGACAAGGGCTACACTGCCCTCATCCTTGCCGCCTATAACGGTCATGCCGAGACCGTGCGCGCCCTGCTGGAAGGCGGCGCAGCACCTGACCTGCAGGATGCCAAGGGGGCCACGGCGCTGGCGGGTGTCGCCTTCAAGGGCGACCTGCCCTGCGCGCGCGTGCTGATGGACCATCAGGCCAGTGTGGACGTGCCCAATTCCGTCGGCCGCACACCGCTGATCTTTGCCGTAATGTTCAACCGTGACCCCATGGTGACCTTCCTGCTCGAACACGGTGCCAACCCCGACCTGCGCGATGGCGAGGGCGTGAGCGCGCGCATCCTGGCAACCCGGCAGGGTAATGACAGCGTGCTGGCCGCCATGCACCGCGTGGACGCCGTACAGAACTGAACCCGACCGCGCGGGCCGCTCCGCTCCCCCCCTGCTTCCCTTTCCTCCCCCGCGCCCCTCTGGCCGCGTGGCCCTGCTGACCCTGATAACGTGGAATTCCGCTTGATGAGCCGTTTCTGGAGCCCGATCGTGCACACCCTGACCCCGTACGTGCCGGGAGAGCAGCCTAGGGTAGCCAACCTCATCAAGCTCAATACCAATGAGTGCCCGTACGGCCCCTCGCCCCGCGTGCTGGAAGCCATCCGCACGGTAACGGATGACACGCTGCGCCTCTATCCCGACCCAACGGCCCATGCCCTATGCGCCGCCATCGGCAGGGCCCATGGCGTGCCGGTCGATCATATCTTTGTGGGCAATGGTTCGGACGAGGTACTGGCCCATGCCTTCCAGGGCCTGCTCAACCATGAGGCACCGCTGCTGTTCCCCGATATCAGCTACAGCTTCTACCCCGTCTATTGCGGGCTGTATGGCATCCGTCACGAAGTCGTGCCGCTGGATGAGGCCATGCGAATCGATATTACGGATTACCGCAGGCCGTGCGGCGGCATCATCATCCCCAACCCCAATGCGCCCACCGGCATAGCACTGGGGCTGGGTGCCATCCGTACCCTGCTGGACGACCACCCCGATGCCGTGGTGGTCGTGGATGAAGCCTATGTCGATTTTGGCGCGGAAACGGCGATTGCCCTGGTGGCGAACCACCCCAACCTGCTGGTGGTGCGCACCCTGTCCAAATCCAGCGCACTGGCTGGGCTGCGGGTGGGCTACGCCATTGGCCAGCCGGACCTGATCGCGGCCCTGACCCGGGTCAAGGACAGTTTCAATTCCTATCCGCTGGACCGTCTGGCGCAGGCTGGTGCCATTGCCGCCATCGAGGATCGGGAATGGCTTGCCAAAACCCGCGAGAAGATCATAAACTCTCGTAACAGGCTGACCGACAGCCTGGGAAAGATGGGGTTTGAGGTCCTGCCCTCGCGGGCAAATTTCATATTTGTCCGCCACCCGGATCGTGATGCCGCCTATCTCGCCGCCGCCCTGAGGGAACGGGCGATCATCGTGCGTCATTTCCGGGCCCCGCGCATTGCACAGTGGCTTCGTATCACCATTGGCACGGATGCCGAATGTCAGGCCCTTACGGACGGCTTGGCTGACGTGCTTGCGCAGAACGGGGTTTAACACCCCGGTTCATCCCGTACCCGGCCTGCCCGGCCTGCCCTGTGAGGCAGGCGGGGAAGGTGGTACGCGCTGATCCTCTTTCCAACTGACAGTAGACAACTCATTTCCTGGACCCGAGGTCCACAGGATACCCAATCATGCGCGCATTCCACGGACAGATGTCCGATAACCAGCCGATCCGTCGCACACTTGCCGAAAAGCAGAAGCAACTGCGCGACCTGCGCGAGACGCTGGCCTCCATGAAATCGCATACCGCCCCCACTCTCCGCGAAAGCGTGCAGAAGCGCATCCGCCAGCTTGAAAGCGAAGTGAGTGCGGCCCCGGCACTCAAGGCCGATGAACGGCGCGGCCCCTCTGGCGGCAACACTGCCGAGCGCCCACGCAACCCGCGCAGGCGGCCCGAACGCGGGATCTGATACATCCCCTGCTACAGGAAAGGCCGGACCCTTGGTTCCGGCCTTTTTTCATACCTAGTGTCATGACGGGCGCTTGAGCGGGGATCGCCTGTTTTCAGGAACGCGGCATTCCCTGAAGCTTTTTGAAAAAAGCTTCACCAAAAACTTCCGTACGATCTGTTTTTCACAATACCCTTACTGACGGGGTACGGCCACGAATGCAAAGCGGGCCTGCTGTTGCCAGCAGGCCCGCTTTTTACGGACTATCCGAGGATGGTCTGCATAATGTTCGGGAAAATCAGTGTCCCAGCGTCACTTCCTCTGCAATGTCACCGCGCGCTGCGGCTTCATTCAGATGGCGGCGCGCTTCAGGCGAGACAGTCAGCACCAGCGTCATCACGGCGGAAGCGACATACAGGCCGGAGAAGATCCAGATGATCCCCTCGATCCCACGCCAGGATTCGAACCACGTCACGATGGCCGGGCCAACCCATGTGCTGGCACCCGCGCCCAGGCCCAAAGCGGACAGGGCAGCCGCCTTTTCCTTCGGGCAAATCTGCGGCACCAGGCCGGACAGCGGCACGAAGGCAGCGATGGTCGCCCCATACAGCGCGCCCATGGCGGCAGCGATGCCAAAGTTGCCGGGGAACATCTGCGGCACGTAGTAGAACAGCGGCACCGTGATCGCGGCACCAATGCAGCCAAACAGGGCAACCACGGTGCGATGGCCCAGACGGTCCGCCGTAATACCGGACACCAGGTTCACCAGAATGTTCGACAGGAAGATGATGGAAAGCAGTTGCAGCCACTGCGACAGCGAGAAGCCGATGACCTTCGTGAAGAACGCCGGCATGATCACCAGGAACGCATATTCGGACGACGTATTGATGGTACGCACGATCATGGCCACGAACGTCTTGGGCTCACGCCACAGGATGCTGATCGAGCTGAAGAAAATCATGCCGGGCTTCGTACCAACGGGGGCAAGGCGCCTGGAACCGATTGGCTCCCGCGTCATGAGCAGCGCCAGCAGGCCACCGAACATGACCAGACCCAGCGAAGACCAGAACGTTGCCATCTCGCCGATCAGCGGAATGGAGAAGCTGGCGAACAGCGAACCCAGCGTGGGCAGGCCGCCGGAGAAGGCGAACCAGAACCACCCTGCGGCCGAGCCAAGCTGACGCGGTGGCGTTGCGGCCGCGATCCACACCAGGAAGCCGTAGGTGAACAGCGGGTAGCCGAAACCACGCATGGTGTAGGCCGCCAGCATGATGGGATAGCTGTTGACCGCCACGCCAAAGGTCAGGAACAGAATTTCGAACACACCCCAGATGGCAAGGCCGATCCACATGACCCGCTTGGGGCCCCACAGGTCAGACAGCGGCCCCGATGCCCATGAGGACAGCGAGACAGTCACGCCATAGATGGTAAACAGAAGGGCTGTGTCGCGCGATGAAATGCCCTGGCCTTCAAGATAGGGGGCAAGGTAGCCGGCTTCGACACCATCGCCGATCATGAAGAACAGCAGGCCCACGAACCCCCAGAACAAGGGTGCGGGAATGCCCAGCCGGTCAGCAAGGGACGTTGATTCGGACAGATTGTCTGTCTGTTTCAAGGGGAGATACTCCTCTTTCACAGGCAGCCGACACGAAGTTGAGGGGCTCCACCTCATTGCGGAGCGTCGATGCAGGCTGCGTCCGCACAGTCCGGCTTTCCGGAAACACCAGTGCGGAACCTCAGTTTCAACAGGGTCGGGCGTGCAATCACCCGGACCGGCTACAGAATGCGGAAACGGCGATGGCCCCAGCGCCAAAACGCCAGCGCATGGTGCCTGGCAAACCTGCTTCCTCAGACATGTTACCGGCCAGAATTGGCAATCCGGCAGGAAAATCCACCTTCAGGTGAAACTTTCATAACAATATGATGAAAAAACACCTGATCGTACGCAACAGAGCGGCACAATCACGTGATCTTCCGTCACCAGACAGACCAGAATTTGGCTAAATATACAAAATCGTTGCGATTCCGAACGATTTCACAATAATGAGATAGTTTCCAACCTCCGCCAAAGCACGAAAAATATATTCAACTTGGATAATCTATACTGCAAGACTGGCGTAAGTGTAAGGGAATTTTCAAATTTTTGGCACGATTTGGATTTTTTCCTGATTATATAAGGATTTTTAAGGACGTATTTTTATGCATACGGAGCATGCATCGCCCAGACAGGCCATCTTTCGCGCAACCGTGGTTCCTGCCATAGTCGGCACCCCGCCTCTGCCGCACGGTCGGGCACCCGCCCGCGTGCGGGCCAGGCCCCGCCTGCGGCATCCACCCATGCCGAACATGGACAAACGGAACGGTCACGGTGAACATCAACCTGTCTCTACGCCTCGCCGCACTGCCGGTTGCATTGCTGCTCTCACCCGCGCTGCTGAGTGCTACGGCCCATGGCCAGAGCCTGGCCACACAGAAGGTACAGCGCGCGATGGATGTGCTGCGCCTCAAGCCGGACCTGGCCAGCAAGCCCTGCCTGGACAAGCTTGATGACCTACACAAGATGGAAAAGGTGATCGAGGAGGCCAGTGAGCAGGCACACAACCCCAACCTGTCACTGGCGCATGACGTGATGGAATCGGATTATGAGGACGCAACAGAGTCCTGCGTACCCGATGCAGCCAAGCTGTGCGCCAATCCCGGCAAACTCGCCAGCAGCAACCAGAAAAAACTGTGCGACGCGCTGGATTCGATCATGTCAGTGGACGGGTCTGATGAAGGGGAAGAAGCCGTCACCGCCCCGCAGGGCACCTCCTCCGACTGACGGGGACAGGCACGCGCATCCTGGCCAGGGCCAGGAAACACAGCAGTGATGAAAATAATAAAATTTTTTGGGTATCGCCTTTTTCCAAAAAGGCGACATTCCCTGAATTTTCCGGGAAAAGACTTACCGGAAAATGCGCCCTGTTCCCCAGCCTCTCAGGCTGTCAGGGCAAGCGCGCAAGCAGTTGCAACCCCTCCGCATTGCCCAGTACGGCTGATTTCTCTGCGCGGTTGAGTTCGCGCACGGCAGTGGCCAGGTCTGGCGCCTCACGCACCTTAAGCAGCCCGACCAGAAGTGCAGGATTGATCGGGCCACCCGGCCGGCGCGGCGGTGGCAGCATGATTTCATGTACCCTGAGCAGCCCCGTGCGCGCCCGCAGGGCGGCAATGGCTTCCTGCACGGGGTGGCCAGCCATCTGGCCCATATAAGCTACGGCCGCCGAGAGCACGGCAGGGGGGGCCGTCTCCTCGGGGATCAGCAGCAGGCGCGCGCGCCGGAAGGCCTGCCCCACGGCAGCGCTACCCGTCAGCACCGCCAGCGGAATGGCGCAGACCAGCCCCAGAGTGACCGGCAGCATCCACAAAAACAGCGGTAGCGAGACACTCCACGCAGCCCCCGCCAGCATCAGGCCCAGTACGGTATGGAGCATGTACAGCCGCACGTTCTGTGCAATCTGGAGTCCCCCCGCATCACGCCGCTGGGCATTCCAGCCGGAATCACGACCCAGCAGGATCGACAGCACGCCACCGGTCTGGATCAGCATGGCGATAGGCGCCAGCAGGCCACCCACCACCGTTTCAACCAGTATGGAGGCCCCCGCCGCGATCCCGCCCCCACAGCCGCGCCGCAGCGGGCCATCAACAAGCAGCAGGATGTAGGCCAGTACCTTGGGGGCCAGCAGCACGCCCATGGTGCCGATGAACATGTATTCCGCCTGCACCGGGTCAACATGCGGCCAGTGCGGATAGAGCAGCTTTGTATCACCGAAATATTCCGGTTTGTAAAAGCGGCTCTGCAATGACACGAGAATACCCACCAGCAGAAAGATCAGCCACAGCGGCGCCGTAACATAGGAGCCGATGCCCATGAGCATGTGCATACGGCTGACCCAGTGCAACCCGCGCGTTGAGACCACTTTGGCATGCTGGAGGTTGCCCTGGCACCACCGTCGGTCACGGATGGCGATATCGGTCAGTGAAGGCGGGCTTTCTTCATATGATCCGCTCAGGGCGGGCACCATATGAATGGCCCAGCCCCCCCGACGCATCAGGGCCGCCTCCACAAAGTCATGGCTCATGATCGCGCCGCCAAAGGGCTTGCGCCCCGGCAGGTGCGGCATGCCTGCCTGTTCGGCAAAGGCTGCGGTGCGGATGACTGCGTTATGCCCCCAGTAATTCCCTTCCGAGCCGTGCCACCAGGCAATGCCATGGGCAATCAGCGGCCCATACACACGGCCCGCGAACTGCTGCATGCGGGCAAACAGGGTGTGCCCGTTTACAATCACCGGTAGCGACTGGATCAACCCCACACCGGGATTATGCTCCATGGCTGAAGTCAGCCGCACGATCACGTCACCGGACATGACGCTGTCGGCATCAAGCGTGATCATCTGCTGGTAGGCCGCGCCATAAGTGCGCACCCACTCGCCTATGTTGCCCGCCTTGCGGTCGGTATTGGCCGCGCGCCTGCGGTAGAACAGTCGCCCGCCCCACCCCGTGGCGCGACACAGGGCCATATAGGCCGCCTCCTCTGCCACCCACACATCGGGATCGGTGGTGTCGGACAGGATGAAAACGTCAAACGCGCGCTCCTGCCGGGTGGCGGCAAGGCTGTCGATGGTGGCACGCAGGCCCGCCATGACACGACCGGGGTCCTCGTTATAGGTCGGCATGAGCAGCGCCGTGCGGGTCAACAGGCGTGGCAGCGAGCCGCCACGCGCAATACCAAGACCCAGCCCGCCACCAGCCAGCATGGAAAAAAAACCTGCTACGGCAGAGGTAAAGGCCAGCGCGATCCACATGAACAACAGGATGAACAGCACCAGCATCACCATACCCGCAACCGAGCGCTGTACGGCATTGAACACCAGGTCCATCTCGTAACCGGCAGCCCCGGTCATGGCCAGGGCGCCACCGATGACCAGCAGGCGGCGCAGGCCGATCAGCTGCCATTCGGTAGAGGGCACGCGCGCGCGGCCATGCAGGTCGGGTGCGTCCTCCAGCGCATGGACGGGCATCTCCAGCGGGGCTGGGCGCGGCAGCGCGCTCCAGCCCTGTGGCAGCCGCGTATCGGTCCCGGCATTGCCCGCAGGGGGCGGTTCGGATGGGGCGCTGGCCGCTACGGTGTCCATCGGTAGACCCATTCTTCCGATACGGGACCATTGTCATCTGCCAACACGCAGTTCAGTTCCGCCACCTTGGCATCGCCGGGTGCGAACTCGAACGTGCTGCGCCAACCATGGATGGGGGGTACCGGCTCGACCACCACATTGCGGATCTCACCTGCGGACGTACGGCATTGCAGGTGGAAATGCGGGTTGTCGGGCAGTTTGTCGAACGGCGTGCCGACAAAGTCGAGATCGAAGAAGCGGGTATGCGAATCATCAGTCGCCGCCCCCACGCGGGTGGCCACAATGCGGGCCAGCCTGGTGGGCCATGGCGTGTCCCACCCCCAGTACATGCGGTAGGTAAACACATATTCATGCCCTGCCGCCAGCGCCTCCTGCGGGCGCCAGAAGGAGACGATATTGTCGTTCACCTCATTGGGGGTGGGAATTTCCACCAGATCCACCGCACCGCTCCCCCAGTCCCCGATCGGCTCGATCCAGAGCGAGGGCCGTTTTTCATAGTTCAACGACACGTCCTCGAAATCAGTGAAGGCGCGCTTGCGCTGCATCAGGCCAAAGCCATGCGGCCTTACATCGCTGAAGGCAGAGAACTGCAGGTCGCGCGGGTTGCGCAGCGGCCGCCACAACTGCTGGCCGCTGCCGGTCCACATGGACAGGCCCTCGCTGTCATGGGCGGCGGGGCGCCAGTCATCCACGCGCGTGCGATCATTCGCATCGAAATAGAACATGCCGGTCAGGGGCGCGATGCCGGATTCCGCAATTGCCTTGCGCGGGTAGAGATAAGACTGGACATCAAAGACCGTTGTCTCGCCCGGCCGGATGGTAAAGCGGAACGCACCGGCCAGTGACGGGCTGTCCAGCAGGGCATGGATAACCACGCTGTCCACGCCTGCCTTGGGCTTTTCCAACCAGAAGGCGCGGAACAGGGCGAATTCTTCACCCGTCGGGTCGCCGGTGCCATCGGCAAAGCCACGCGCGGACAGCCCATAGGTCTGTCCCTTGGCCACGGCACGGAAATAGGAAGCGCCAAGAAAGACGCAGAACTCCTCCATCACACCCGGCGTGTTGATCGGCGCGCGCAGCCGCAGGCCCGCAAACCCGATATCCTCGCTCACGCGCAGGGCGGGATCGTTATAGGTGAACATGTCGGCATTGAAGGCGATGGGGCGCGACTGGCCATCAATCACCTCGTTCATATCGATCCGGGGTGCGTACAGATAGCCACGCGGAAAGAACTCGACATCAAAGCCCAGGTTCTCGCCATGCCACAGGGCCTGTTCGGAGCGGAAGGCAATGGAATTATACTGGTCGAAATTCAGGTTACGCAGTGCAGAAGGCAATGTCTGGGAAGGCGGCTGGTAAGGCTGCTGCGAGAGCTGGTGCGCCAGTGTGCGCACGGTTGCCGAATCAAAATTGGCGCTCTGTGCCGCGCGGGCAGTTCGCACGGGCACGGTACCGGCACCATACAGGACACCAAGTGCCGTTCCCGCCTTCATGAAATCACGTCGTAACACCGAATTAAACTCCAGTTTATTTCTTATTGGTCAGGCATCAGGAACACATCACGACCTGCCTGCGGGTACAGGGACCAGCACAATGACCGTGATCAGGGCGCCTCGTGGCTTTGTGAAGGCAGTGGTGAACACATGGACGCCAATGTCTCAAGCGGGCCGTGGGCAGCGTTACGGGTCGCCTGCTCGATCTCGCGGTACAGACGCAGCACTGCCTCCCCCTCCGCCGAGAGGCCGGCCCCGCCCCCACCGCCGGGGCGTGCGGCTACCAACGGGCGCACGAAGGCAGTGTTCATCGATTCAACCAGCAGCCATGCCCGCCGGTAGGACATGCCCATGGCCCGCGCAGCACCGGAAATGGAGCCCGTAGCCCCGATCTGTTCCAGCAACCGAATCTTGCCATGGCCGAGCAATGGCGTGCCATTGGCGTCCAGCCGTAATGTCAGACGCATTTCCGTCATGGTGTTTTATACTCCCGCCAGCAGCTATACCATTACCCCCTTCTACCGGAAACGATGTTATCTGGAACGGATTTTCCTATCATGAACGTCTCTATACCCCCGCCCGCAACACGGACAGACCCGCTTTTACCTGAATGGCGCCCCATGAATGCCGGGGACCTGGAGGCGGTCGTGGCGCTGGCAGGCCATCTGCACCCCGGCTGCCCCGAACGGACGGACGTGCTCGATGAACGCCGCAGGCTGTGCCCCGAAGGCTGCCTGATCCTGCCCGATGCGCAGGGAAAGGCTGGGGGATACATGCTTAGCCATCCCTGGCGGATGGCAACGCCCCCAGCGCTGGATACATACCTGCACCACCTGCCAGCACGGCCTGACTGCTGGTACCTGCATGACATAGCGATCCTTCCTGCCCTGCGCGGGCTGGGGGCCACGCATGCCGCATTACAAATCATGACACGTCTGGCATGCGCGCGCGCGCTGCGCTGGCTGGCACTGGTTGCAACCGAAGGCGCGGGGCCGGTCTGGGCGCATCTGGGCTTTACGCCCACACCCGGCATCCCACCCGCCATTACCGCCACCTACGGGGCGGATGCCTGCCCCATGCGCCGCGAGTTGACCAGCACATGAAGGGAGCACCCTTCAGCGCGGCAGGCTGGCCCTGACACCCTGATCACGGATAGCCCGGCGTGCGCGGACCACCGCTGCGTCCAATTCGGTCGTATCCATGTCCCGCCAGCCATCGAATGCAGGCAGGGCAAGACCGGCCGCAAGGTCATCGGCAGCGGCCAGCGCAATCTGGTCAGCATCCAGCGTGGGTTCGATGGGGCTGTAGGTTTCGCCACGCTCATCCCGGCCCCGCAGCATTTCCAGATAGGCCGCGATACCGAAGGCAATCCGCTCCAGATCATGCCCGCTGGTAAGTGAGCGGCGCACGGTGTCGGTCCAGAACACCTGCACCTTGGATGCGCCATCGCTACAGATACGCAACAGCGTATCGGCGACCGCCCGGTTGGAAAAACGGCTGAGCAGGCGCTGGCGGTAGGCATCAAGGTCAACGCCTGCGGGGGCATCGATCTGGGGTATGGCATCAAGAGTCCAGTAGGCGTTGGCGAAGCGCTCCAGATCCGCGTCCTCCACCGTTTCGTGCGCATAGCGATAGCCCAGTAGCAGCCCCAGAGCGCCCAGCAGAATGTGCGATGCATTGAGCATGCGCACCTTCACCTGCTCGTAGCCCGCCACGTCATCAACGAACTGCACCCCCGCCTTTTCCAGCGCGGGGCGACCGTTGCAGAATTTGTCCTCCAGCACCCACTGGCTGAAATCCTCGGCCAGAACGGGCAGGTCATCGTCCAGTCCGCTGGCTTCATTCAGCGCGTTGCGGGTGGCCGTATCCACACCGGGGGTAATGCGGTCCACCATGGAACAGGGGAAGGTGACATTGGCCTCGATCCACGCAGCCAGGTCCGGGGCCAGCGCGCGGGCGTAGCCCACGAAGGCTGTATGAGCGATATGACCATTGCTGCGCAGGTTGTCGCACGACATGACGGTAAACGCTGGCACCCCGGCCTCGCGCCTGCGGCGCAGGCCCTCCACTACATAACCAAACACGGTGGCGGGACGGCGCGGATTGGCCAGATCGGCCTGAACGGCTGGCGTATCGAGCCGAAATTCCCCGGTTTTCTCATCAATATTGTAGCCACCTTCCGTGATCGTCATGCTCACGATCCGGGTTTCGGGGTCAGCCAGGCGGCGCAGCACGGCTTCGGGGTCGGCGGGGGCGAGCAGGTATTCACGCAGCGCCCCGATGATGGAGACCGTGCGTGCGCCATCGGCCGCGACCTCGGTCAGGGAATACAGGCCGTCCTGCTGCTGGAATGCACGGGCCTTGGCAGCACCCCGGCTGCCGCCATTCAGCCCTACGCCCGCAATACCCCAGCCGGACTGGCCGGGCAGAGCCAGGCACTGGTCCACATACCATGCCTCATGCGCGCGAAAGAAGTTCCCAACACCGAAGTGGACAATCCCTACACTCACATCTTCCCGTCTATACTGTGGTGCCCGAATGTTGGTGGGAAGGTGGTTGAGGGTGGTTTCCTTCAGCATGGTATCTCCTGCACTGTGTTACCCTGGCCGCTCCATCTACCGCTCAACGCTGTTGCCCGGCGTAATGGGCACGAACGCGGTCTCGGCCAGCACCGGATGGGCCACGAGCGGGAATGGCCCGTCATCCGTCTGCCCATCCGACCATATGTTGCGTATGGCCAGTCGCATGTCGGCATGCAACAGGCCGATGGCAAAACGCATGACGGGGGTCCAATGTTCCCCCGGCGGCTGCAACTGGTCCAGGATCACGCACATATCATCATCCGCCACCGACCTGCCGCGCCGGGTGGCAGCCAGTTGGTCGCAGCGCGTGGCCATCTGGCCCAGCACCTTGACCAGCATGTCGCGCTCATCGGCAAGGGTATCGCCCATGCGGGCGGTTTCGCCCTCCACTGCCGCGCGACCAATGAAAATGGCATCCGAACGGATCCGCCGCAAAAGCCCCGGCAGGCGCGCCACCAGCGGATCATGCCGCGCAAGCGATGTGGGATGTTCGACCTCGGCTTCCTGCACGCCGTCATTAATATCCTGCAGCAGGGAGCGGCACATCCCGTCCACCGTGGCCAGCGCATCGTGGTCGGGGTGCTGGTGCAGCGCCCCAGCCACGAAATCGGCCAGGCGGCGCAGCAGGCTTGCGGCATTGGCAAGCACTTCGCGTCGCGCCTCGTTGCGCAGCACGAAAAAAGAGACAGCGAACGACACCACAACGCCGGTCATGATCGAGGCGATACGCTGCAGCGGCCTTGAAAACGGCTCCCCCGTGGCCGGAAACAGCAGCACGACCATTAGCGTGACAATGGCCACCCGCATCTTGGGCCGCAGGGCCACCAACACCGCCAACGGCATGAGCATGACCCAGAACACCATGCCAACCGAAAGCGCGTACCACTGCTCAAGCGCAATGGCGGACATGCCTGCCGCAGCCCCGATCAGCGTGCCCACGATCTGCTCACGCCCGGTGGAAAGCGTCTGGGTAAGCCGGGTCTGGGTTATGACGATGACCGATGTGATCAGCGCCCAGACCGGTTCATCCAGATGGATGATGGTGGCGACAATGCCCGACAGGATGAGCGAGACGTTCATCCGCACGACCTGCCGCCACGTACCCCGTCGCGTAATGGAAAGCAGCAGGTTCTTCAGCCGTTCATGCATACGGCTCAGTGCCCGCTACCTTCCGGCAGGGGAAAGGGCACCCAGCGCAGGCCATCGGCATTCTGCACCAGAAACAGTACGGTCTTGCGGTGCTGGGTGCGGGCCGCATCAAGCTGGCGGCGCAGGTCAGTGGGCGTATTGACGGCGGCCTGCTGCACTTCGGTCACCACATCACCGGGGCGCAGGCCACGCTCGGCGGCCGGGCTGTCATCGGTCACACCGGTTACCAGCACGCCCTTCTGCCCCTCGGCCATGTTGTATTTCTGGCGTGCAATGTCATCGATCTCGCCCACCGTAAAGCCCATACCTGCCACGGTCATGCTACCCTGTGCCGGGTTCTTTGCCGCCGGGTGGGCATTGTCGGCCTTGTCGGTCTTTTCCTCGGGCAGGGCACCGATGGTGATGTTGATGTTCATCTGCTGGCCCTTGCGCCAGATACCCAGGTGGGCCACGCTGCCACCCGCCAATTCGGCCACAAGGCGCGGCAGGGCACGACCATCTATATCCTTGCCGTTCAGGCTCTGGATCACGTCGCCGGTCTGCAGGTGGGCGTTTGCGGCCGGGCCCTTGGGCTCGACGCCTGCGATCAGCGCGCCATGGGCGCTTTTCAGGCCAAGGCCATCGGCAATTTCCTGCGTCACGTCCTGAATCCGCACACCAATCCACCCGCGCGTGACCCGGCCGTGCTGGCGCAGTTGGGCAATGATGCCCTGCGCTTCGGCCGAGGGGATGGAAAAGCCGATGCCGATCGACCCGCCCGAGGGCGAGAAGATAGCGGTATTGATGCCGATCACCTCACCATGCAGGTTGAACAACGGCCCGCCGGAATTGCCCTTGTTGATGGGCGCATCGGTCTGGATGAAGTCATCATACGGCCCCTGCTCGATATTGCGCCCGCGCGAGGAGACGATACCCGCCGTAACCGTGCCCGACAGGCCAAACGGGTTGCCGATCGCCAGCACCCAGTCACCTACGCGGGCAGTGTCGCTATCGCCAAAGGGCACGGCAGGCAGTGGCTTGGGGCTGTCCACCTTCAGCACGGCAAGGTCGGTGCGGTCGTCATGGCCCAACAGGCGGGCCTTGAGCACGGTATTGTCCTGTAGCGTGATGGTGATCTGGTCGGCATGGCGGACAACGTGGTTGTTGGTCACGATCACGCCTGAAGGGTCGATGATGAAACCCGAGCCCAGCGCCTGCATCTTGCGCGGGGGCGCGTTGGGACTGTCCTGGCGGTTCATGAAATCGTGGAAGAATTTCTCGAACGGCGAGCCTTCGGGGAAATTGGGCACCTGCGGCGTGTTGTCGCCGTCATCCCCATCATCGCCATCCTCTTCGCCGGGGCGGACCATCTCGGTGGTGGAGACATTGACCACGGCGGGCAGCAACCTTGCCGCAAGGTCGGCAAAGCTGTCGGGCATGTTGCGCCCCTCACCGGGCAGGTGCATCGGCGTTGCGGCGGCCGGTGCTGGCGCGGGTGCCGGGTCGGCCGCCTGCGCGACATGCCCCCCCAGCGCCGTGGCCAGCCCTACGGCAAGGCAGGATCGGGAAAATGCAGCGACACGAAGGGACATGGGGCTCATATATCCTGCTGAACGGGATCGGGACGGAGCACCTATATCACGCCCTTCATGTACGCGGAAACCGCCACGTCAGTTCCGGCACAGCGGCACACCCGGCGGCACCGCGCCACCGTGGGCGGGCCGTGACTGGCGCGCGGCCTGGCGGGCACGCTCGCGGTTACGCGCAACGCCCAGCAGCACGACAAACCCCACCACATTGACCACAACCTGCATGGTCCAGCCGGTGCCGAAACTGGTCAGCGCCAGGCGCGCATACAGGTCGATCAGGGTGCCGGCGGTAAAGATTTCCAGCGAATGGCGACCGAACAGCGCCATGAGCTGGCCGCCCCTTGTCGCGGCCAGCGCCGTTGCCCGCCCCGATGACTGGACAAGGTAGAACAGCGCCAGCACATCAAGCAGCCGCCATGGCGAGAGGATCATCTTGTCCGGCACCGCCATGGCCAGCAGCCGCAGGTCCGCCAGCCCCCAGTCCGTCCATGGAAAGGACTGCACGGCGGAAAACGCCAGATACCCCCCACACACCCACGCCAGCCCCGGCACACGCGGCAGGCTGCCCCCGTGCTGTCCCGCAACACGGGCTGCGCACACCCCCAATACAAACAGGAACTGCCAGGCCAGCGGGTCGAAATACCAGCCATCAGGGTCCAGCCAGTTGGGAAAGTTCAGCCGCGGGTCAAAATTGACCACCAGCCACACCGTAGCGCTAAGACCCAGCACCACCGGCGTGCCCACGCCGCGCAGCAGCACGAACAGCGGCCCAAAGCCGAGCAGTAGCACGATATAGAGCGGCAGGATATTCAGGTTGCCCGGCAACGCCTGCAGCGAGAGCACCCGCCACGCCGCATCAAGCCCGTGCGCCAGTTCCGGCTCAAGAAAATCAACCGGCACCGGCCAGAAATGCCGCCATATGCGGATGGTGGCGATGCACACGACCACCATCACCATCTGGTACACATAAAGCTGCCAGCACCGCCGCCCGATCCGCCCCAGTACCGTACCCGCCGGCTTCTTGCCAAAGGCCCGCCCGTAGGCCAGCCATGAAGCATAGCCCGCCAGCAGCACGAACACCTCCGCCGCATCGGCAAAGCCTATGTTGCGCATGGTAAAGCGGTTGAGCACATCCTGTGGAATATGGTCGATACACATCATGAGCAGTGCCATGCCCCGCAGTGCATCGATTCTGTGGTCACGCCGGTGGGGTGCCTGTGGCAGAGGGGAATTACCCATAATGGTTCCGTAATGATCCTGTCGGCAAGAATGATGCAGTCCCGGTCCGGAACCTGCGGGGCTGTCTGCCCAGCGTAAAGCAGCAAAACTGCCCGAAAGCCATTCCCACCGGGCAGGGATGCCCCGCAGGAGCAGCATGGCGGCGAGGTTTTCGTTTCATGACTCGACCACCCTGCCCCCCGCCTTCTATACCCGCATGGGCGCCAGAACAGGGAGTGCATGACAATGACCAGCACCGAGCGGACAACCCCCGAGCGGACAACAATAGAAAACGTGCTGCGGCACGTCCGTACACCCGATGGCGCAGCCTGCGTGGCCGACCTGGGCAGGCTGGATGCCTTCATGGTGCGCGATGGCGTGCTGCATGTGGCCATCGCGACCGAACGCAGCCACGCGCAGCGCTTGCAAGCACTCCTGCCCGAACTTGAACAGGCCCTTGCCCACGCAGTTCCCGGCAGCACGGGTGCCAGCGTGATCCTGACCGCGCACCGCGCCACCCCGGCGCCTGCACCAGCACCCGCCGCACCGGCTCCCGCGGGCGGCGGTCACCGCCCGCTCAACCTGGGTGGTGGCGCGCCCAAAACTGCCACTGGTCCGCTGCCTGCTGGCGTGGGTGTGGTCATTGCCGTGGCATCGGGCAAGGGGGGGGTGGGCAAGTCCACCACCGCCGTAAACCTTGCCGTGGGACTGGGGCTGGAAGGACTGAAGGTCGGCCTGATGGATGCGGACGTGCACGGCCCCTCCCTGCCGCGCATGATGGGCATGGGCGATCAGCCCGAAGTGCGGGACAGCCGCCTGATCCCACCGCATAAATGGGGCATCAGCGCCATGTCGATCGGCATGCTGGTGGATGAGGGCAAGGCCATGATCTGGCGCGGGCCAATGGTCATGGGGGCGATCAACCAGCTGCTGGGTGATGTGGACTGGGGTGCGCTGGACGTGCTGGTGGTGGACATGCCACCCGGCACGGGTGATGCGCAGCTGACTCTGGCGCAGAAGACCGCGCTGGCTGGTGCCGTGATCGTCTCCACCCCACAGGACATTGCCCTGCTGGATGCCCGGCGCGGCATTGCCATGTTCGAGAAGATGAACGTGCCGGTACTGGGCATGGTGGAGAACATGTCATATTTCTGCTGCCCCAACTGCAACCATCGTACCGAACTGTTCGGCCATGGTGGCGCACGGGCGGAAGCAGAAAAGATGGGCGTGCCCTTCCTGGGTGAGATCCCGCTGCTGGCCGATATCCGCGCCAGCGCCGATGCGGGTGCGCCCATTGTCATCGCCGCCCCCGACAGTGCGGCAGGCCAGGCCTATCGCGCGCTGGCGCATACCGTGGCGGGCGCTTTGCGCCGACTGCTGGATAAGAAGTCCAAAACCGCTACCGAAAAAAGATAAAAGTTTTTGGGTGCCGCCTTTTTTCAAAAAGGCGGTGTTCCTTGAAGCTTTTTAAAAAGGCTTCGTCAAAAACTTCTTTATGTTTTAGTGGCTTACAGCTTCCGGTCGCGCTTGATGCGGTCCCAAGCCGCATTAATCCGGGCAATGCGGGCAGCACCCTGCGCTTGCTGGGCAGGGGTGGCGCCCCGCGCGCTCAACACATCGGGGTGGTGTTCGCGCACAAGGCGGCGCCAGACCACGCGCACTTCTTCATCGCTGGTGTCACGGGCGACACCCAGCACGGCATAGGCATCCACCTCGCTCACACCGGGGCGGGCACCGCCATCGCGCGCGCGGTCCCATGCACCGGGGCTGAGATTGAAGGCCTTGTGCACCCCGCGCAGGAAAGATTCCTCCTGCGCGTTGATCTCACCATCGGCACGCGCAATCACAAACAGGGAGGCCAGCGCCTCCTCCAGCATGCCAGTCTTGTTGGCAAACGCACGACCCAGTTCGGTGGCAAACGCCCTGTAGTCGTCCGTGCGCTGGCGCGCGCTGTCAAACAGGCGGCCAACTTCCTTCATGTTCTCAGGTGGCAGGTTGAAGCGGCGCTTGAAGGCATCGATCTCGGCCCGGTTCACCGCGCCATCGCACTTGGCCACCTTGGCGGACAGGATGATGATGACAAGCCCATACAGCTGGTCACGCTTGCCCATGGCCGCCGCCATCTTGGCGGCCATGAAGGTGGCGGCCCCGTTGGGGTCGGCATTGAGCCGGGGGCCCCAGCGGTCGGTCCAGCCGCCTACCGGGGTTTCAAGCAGGGAACCCTTGTCCGCCGCATGCCCCAGCGCCGTGCCCACAACGGCGCCCATGGGGCCGCCAACCGCGAACCCCGCCACGCCACCAAAAAGTTTACCCCAGATTGCCATGCCCCACTGCTAGCACGGATGGGCATTCAACCCAACCAATCTTCCCTGTTGGTACCAGCCATTTCCGGCAGGTCAGGCATCCATTCGCGCAATGCCTCCACCCGCAGGGCCGAGGCCAGCGGGCGATCAGGCGGGCGGGCACCATCCACCTGCGCCACAAGCCCCACCAGCGTGAGGCCACGCGTTTGCGCAATCAGGTGCAGGGCACACCAGAACTCCGGCTCAAGAGCCACGCTGGTGCGGTGGCCCGACAGGTTTAGGCTGCGCTTGCGCAACAGGCGCGCGCCACGCTGGGTGGGCAGCGGCAGGGGACCGGGCGTGCTCATCGGGGCAGGCGCGCCACCGCCCATTGCGCCGCCTCCGCCACCACAGGGTCGGGATCGGCGCACAGGGCGGCAGCGGCGGGACGCAGGGCGGCCTGCCCGCTATTGCCAATGGCCACCGCCACGTTGCGCACGAAGCGGTCCCGCCCGATCCGCTTGACGGGCGAGCCGGAAAAGCGGCTGCGGAAGCCCCTGTCATCCAGCGCCGCCAGTTCATGTAGCGCAGGCGCGCGCAGATCCTCCCGCGCGGCCAGCTTCATGTGTCGGGTGGCCTGTGCAAAACGGTTCCACGGACAGGCGGCAAGGCAGTCATCACAGCCATAGATGCGGTTGCCCATGGCGGGACGGAACGCGTGAGGGATCGGCCCGCGGTTCTCGATGGTCAGGTAGGACAGACACCGCCGCGCATCCATCACGCCAGGTGCGGGAAACGCATCGGTCGGGCACGCCACGAGACAGCGCGTGCAGGTGCCACACCCCCCGCCCGAAGGCGCGGATTGCGGCAGGTCCAGCGTGGTATAGATCTCGCCCAGAAACAGCCAGCTGCCATGCTGGCGCGAAACCAGCGAGGTATGCTTGCCCTGCCAGCCCAGGCCCGCATTCTGCGCCAGCGGCTTTTCCATGACCGGGGCGGTATCGACAAACACCTTCACTTCCGCCCCATCATAGCCCTGCCTGCGTCCTGCATTGACCACAAACTGTGCCAGGTGCTTGAGCATGCCCTTGACCACATCATGATAATCGCGATTACGGGCATAGACGGAGATGTTGCCTGCATCGGGCACGCGGGTCGTGGCCAGCGGGTCGCCTTCAGGCGCGTAGTTCAGGCCAAGGGCAATCACACTACGCACCTCGGGCCACAGGCCACGCGGATCACCACGCTGTTCCATGCGCTGGGCCATCCAGCCCATGCTGCCGGCAAACCCGTTTTCCACAAATGCCGCAAGGCGGGCGCGGGCGCCATCATCCAGCCGGGCCGGGGCAAAGCCCACCGCGTCAAACCCCAGCGTGCGCGCGTGCTCCGCAATGCGCGCGGCAAGGGCTGCGGGACCAGCGGCCGCGCGCGCCATCAGGGCACCGGTGGAAAGTCGGGATAGGGCATTTCATCACCGCTCCAGTCATCCATCGCCCACTGCGTACGCAGGTGCTCGGCATGGGCTGCGAACGTGCCATCGACAATGGTCGCCCGCATCCCGCGCATCAGGCACTGGTAATAGGCAAGATTATGCCATGTCAGCAGCATGGGACCGAGGATTTCATTGGCACGGAACAGGTGGTGCAGGTAGGCGCGGCTATGGCGCGAGCAGGCCAGGCAGTCGCAATGTGGCGAAATGGGCCGCGAATCGGTGGCATGGCGGGCATTGCGCAAGTTGAGCGTACCACGCTCGGTATAGGCGCGTGCCGTACGCCCCGCCCGCGTGGGCATGACACAGTCGAACATGTCCACGCCACGTTCCACCGCACCCAGCAGGTCATCTGGCGTGCCGACACCCATCAGGTAGCGCGGGCTGGCATCGGGAATCAGTGGCACGGTGGAATCGAGGGTGGCGAACATGAGTTCCTGCCCTTCGCCCACCGCAAGGCCGCCGATGGCGTAACCCTCAAACCCGATTCCGGTCAGCGCCCTGACGCTCTCGGCCCGCAGTTCCGGCTCGGTCCCGCCCTGGATGATGCCATACTGCGCGTAGCCGGGGCGCTGGATGAACGCGGTGCGGCAACGCTCGGCCCAGCGCATGGACATGCGCATGGATCTTGCAATCACCTCGGGGGCGGCGGGCAGCGCGGGACATTCGTCAAAACACATGCTGATGGTGGCATCGAGCGCGTGCTGGATATCGGTCGAACGCTCGGGCGTCAGGCGGTGTTTTGATCCATCAATATGCGAGCGAAAGGTCACGCCATCGGGGTCCAGCTTGCGCAGCGGGCCGAGTGACATGACCTGGAACCCGCCCGAATCGGTCAGGATCGGGCCGGGCCAGTCCATGAAGCGGTGCAGGCCACCCAGCGCACGCACCCGCTCCGCCCCCGGACGCAGCATGAGGTGATAGGTATTGCCCAGCACGATTCCCGCCCCCGTGGCGCGCACGCTGTCCATCGTCATGGCCTTGACGGTGCCGACCGTGCCCACAGGCATGAAGGTGGGGGTCGCCACGCTACCATGCGCGGTATCGAGCCAGCCCGCGCGGGCATGGCCATTGCGGGCTTCGGGCCGCCAGCGGAATGCGGTCATGGCAGGTCTCCCTCACTGCGATGCAGCAGGCAGGCATCGCCATACGAATAGAAACGGTAGCCCTGCGCCATGGCATGGGCATAGGCCGCCTGCATGCGGTGGTAGCCGCCAAAAGCGCAGACCAGCATGAACAGCGTGGAGCGCGGCAGGTGGAAATTGGTCAGTAGCATGTCCACCGCACGGAAACGGTAGCCGGGCTTGATAAAAATGGCGGTCTCGCCATGGAAGGGATGCACGATGCCGTGCTCATCCGTCGCACTTTCCAGAAGACGCAGCGACGTGGTGCCCACGGCAACGATCCGCCCCCCCGCTGCGCGCGCCGCATTGATGCGCTGGGCAGCATGCGCGGTGATGGTGCCGCGTTCGGCATGCATGTGGTGGGCAGAGATCTGCTCGCTGCGCATGGGCAGGAAGGTGCCCGCCCCCACATGGAGCGTAAGCGTCTGGCGCAGCACACCAGCACGCTCCAGCCCGGCCAGCAGACCGGGTGTAAAGTGCAGTCCCGCCGTGGGGGCGGCTACCGCACCGCGATGTTGGGCGAAGATGGTGGCGTAGTCCTTGCGGTCCTGTTCGGTCGGACCTTCGGGGCGGGCAATGTAGGGTGGCAGCGCAAGCTGGCCCGCATCATGCAAGAACTGGTCGAACGCTGGCCCTTCCACGCTGAAGCGCAGGGTCACGTCACCCGCATCCCCGCGTGCGATGACTTCTGCCGTGACCGGGCTTGCGCCAAATGTCAGCGTATCACCGGGGTGCAGGCGGCGGGCGTTGCGGGCCAGCACATGCCACGTGCCATCGGGCAGGATACGGTCGAGCGTGATGCCGACCTTCGCCACCCCCCGCATGGCCGAGAGCTGGGCGGGAATGACCGCCGTATCATTGGCGACCAGAATGTCACCCGCGCGCAGGCAGCCCGGCAGGTCGCGCACATGGCGGTCCATGACCGGGCCATTCACCGGCACATCGAGCAGCCGCGCACTGTCACGCGGGCGGGCCGGGTGGTCGGCTATCCGGTCGGGAGGCAGGGTGAAGTCGAAATCAGAAACCAGGTCCGTCATGCGGCTCCCTTTACGGAATCCCCACCGCTCTTGCCAGCCCGAACTGCGCGGGTGGCCCGCATACCGCCCGAGGTTGGACAGAAGCCGCGCGGGAAGCCACAATGACAGAAGCGATTCCCGCACGGGAATTTTTCGCCCGCCCCATGCCGGGCGGACAAACCCTATGGAGAGACACCCATGTCCTATGCCGCACTTGATGCCGTCCGTATTGCCAAAGCCTGCAAGACCGCGCTGCACGTGCTGGAAACGGTCGAGGAAAAGGACCGCAATGAAACCCACCAGCGCAAGACGCTGATGATCCAGCGCATCGAGGCCCTGGCCCGCGCCGCAGCCGAAAGCAAGAGCGGTGAGCAGGCCATTACCCTGACATCGGAAGAATTCTGGCTGATCAGCCAAAACTGGTAACACTGACCAGTCAGACCCGTTCCGCCACCGTTGACCCCGATCCGCCCTGGCGCGGAAAGCAGGACACCGACATGACATTCACACTGACAAGCCGTTCCTTCAATAATGGGGACCGCCTGCCCGAAGCCCAGGTCTTTGAAGGCATGGGGTATTGCGGCGGCAACATCTCACCGCCACTGGCATGGCAGGACCCGCCTGCGGGAACCAAGAGCTTTGCCATAACCCTGTATGACCCCGATGCCCCCACGGGTTCGGGCTGGTGGCACTGGGTGGTGATCAACATTCCGGCCACCATATCATCCCTGCCCGCAGGGGCCGGATCAGGTGACAACAACCTGCCTGAACCCGCCGAAATGACGCGTACCGACTTTGGCGGCAACGTATATGGCGGTGCCGCCCCCCCGCCGGGGCCGGAGCACCATTACATCTTCACCATCCACGCGCTTGATATCGAACGCATCGAACTGCCCAACGATGCCTCGGGCGCCATGGTGGGTTTTGTCATCAACCAGCACCGCCTTGGCTCGGCCACGCTGACCGCCATGTATGGCAGGAAGCCGAAATAGTAGCGCAAGCCGGAAAATATCATGCACAGGCCGGAACATGACCCCAACCCGCGCCCATGACATTCTTCCTGTTCCGGCAGTCGCGCCCCACACCTGTGGCGCAGGCAGCGGCACCCCGGCCATACGGACCTGCCCGTAAAAAAACGGCCCGCGCCATGATATGGCCGGGCCGGTTGCCATGGTTGCCGGGCCTGCAGGGCAAGCCCGGCTGCACCCTTCAGGAAATCAGAACCACTCCTTCTTGTGTGCAACATAGGTATTATAGAATTCATCATCGGACTTCATGAGGTAGATAATACACTCGATAAAGGCAATGAAGCCTATGATCATCGTCGGGATGCCGAACATCAGCCAGCCACCCAGCGATATGACCAGCATGATCACGCCAGCCCTGTTGTACCCGAGATAGAATTTGTGGATACCCAGGGAACCCAGGAACAGCGCCAGAAGTGCGGCCACAATACGGGACTTGCCGCCCCTTGCCCCATCTCCAAGGTTGATGTTCAGGCTGGCCGACCGGGGTGGTTCAATAATGAAAATGGACTTTGCGATATTGTCTTCGGGCGTAAAATCAACAATGGCCCCGACTGACAGGGCATTGAAATCGGATTGCACATCCATGCCGGAAAATGTGTATCGCCGATCATCATTGCCACTGATCAGCCCTGTACCACTCTGCGGGTCATAATTAAGAACACTGCCCTTCATATTTTTCTTTCTCTCTAAAATTTTCTGTCAGGACCAGCCTATATTATCGCACAAAGAAGTATAAGATGTTGTAGACTGGCATATCCAAGAAAAATAAACCGATTTATTAAACAATAATTAAGGTTTTCTCTACCTACAACCAGCAGGCATTCCCTGCATCACCTGCCTGAAAAGAAATCGTTCCTATCCCTGATAGGAGGCAATCTCGATCAGGTTACCATCGGGGTCATGGCAGTAGACGGACGTGACCGGCCCCAGTGCGCCAAGACGGGCCACCGGCCCTTCGGTCACGCGCACGCCGCACTGTTCAAGGTGTTCAATTACATCGCCACTGTTGAGTGCGGTGGTAAAGCACAGGTCATTGGTACCCGGCAGCGCATCCTCTGCCGTGGTCCAGCCTTCCGCGCCATGCGGGCGCAGGTTGATCTTCTGGCCGCCGAATTTCAGGGCGGTACGGTTGTTACGCCCGTATTCCTCGCGCTCCATGCCCAGCACGCGCTGGAACCATGAGGCCGAGATTTCAAGATCACGGACACTCACCACAAGATGGTCAAGACGATCGACGGTAAAACGCATGGCGTTCTCCAACCTCCGGTTGTCCGGCCCGACAGGCAGGCCGGACGCACCGCAGGGGGCGTTCAGCCGGTCAGGCCATCATAAAAATCATTACCCTTGTCGTCGATCACGATAAAGGCCGGAAAATTCTCGACCTCGATCTTCCACACCGCTTCCATACCCAGTTCGGGGTATTCCAGCACCTCGACCTTACGGATGCAGTCCTGCGCCAGACGGGCGGCAGGTCCACCTACGGAACCAAGGTAGAAGCCGCCATATTCCTTGCATGCCTCGCGCACGGCCTTGGAGCGGTTGCCCTTGGCCAGCATGACATACGACCCGCCAGCCTTCTGCAACATGGACACATAGCTGTCCATGCGCCCTGCCGTGGTGGGGCCGAAGGAGCCTGTGGGCATGCCTTCGGGCGTCTTGGCGGGACCAGCGTAATAGACGGGATGATCCTTGAGGTACTGGGGCAGACCCTCGCCCTTTTCCAGCCGTTCGCGGAATTTGGCGTGCGCGATGTCACGCGCCACCACCATCGTGCCGGTCAGGGACAGGCGGGTGCGCACGGGATACTGCGACAGCTTACGGCGGATTTCATCCATTGGCTGGTTCAGGTCGATCTGCACCGCCTCCCCATCCAGGTCATCATCCGTGGTTTCGGGCAGGAAACGGGCAGGATCGGTCTCAAGCTGTTCAAGGAACACACCATCGGCCGTGATCCGGGCCTTCACCTGGCGGTCGGCCGAACAGGACACGCCAATCCCCACCGGCAGCGACGCGCCATGGCGCGGCAGGCGCACGACGCGTACATCGTGGCAGAAATACTTGCCGCCAAACTGCGCGCCAATCCCCAGGCGTTGGGTCAGCTTGTGGATTTCCGCTTCCATCTCAAGGTCACGGAAGGCATGGCCATGCGCGCTGCCTTCGGTCGGCAGGGTGTCGAGCCAGCGGGTGGAGGCCAGCTTCACGGTTTCAAGGTTCTGTTCGGCCGACATGCCGCCAATCACCACGGCAAGGTGGTAAGGCGGGCAGGCGGAGGTGCCCAGCGTGCGGATCTTGCCATCCAGCCATTTCAGTAGGTTTTCCTTGCCCGACAGCAGGGCACGGGTTTCCTGGAACAGGAAGGTCTTATTGGCCGACCCGCCGCCCTTGGCGATGAACATGAGGTCCATCTGTTCGGCATGGTAGTCACCCGGCGTGGCCGAGATATGGAACTGCACCGGCAGGTTGGTACCGGTGTTCACTTCCTCGAACATCGAAACCGGCGCCATCTGCGAATAGCGCAGCGAGGTGCCGGTATAGGTGTCGTACACCCCGCGTGAGAAGGCTTCCTCCTCATTCCCATCCACCCACACGCGCTGGCCCTTCTTGCCATACACGATGGCAGTGCCGGTATCCTGACACATGGGCAGCACGCCACCGGCCGCGATACAGGCGTTCTTGAGCAGGTCCAGCGCCACGAAACGGTCGTTTTCCGACGCCTCGGGATCTTTCAGGATCTTGGCAAGCTGCGCCAGATGGCCCGGGCGCAGCAGGTGGGCCACATCGTTAAAGGCGCGGGCGGCCAGTGCGGTCAGGGCCTCCGGGCGGACATGGACCACCGTGCGGCCACCGAGGACCGAGGTGGTAATCCCCTCGATCTCCAGTTTCTTCCACGGTGTGTCATCATCATGCAGCGGAAAGAGCGGGCCATAGACAAATGGCTTGCGCGCGGGTGCGGTTACATTCAACGGACGTCTCCTGCCTGTTCCCCCGGATTGTTTCCGGGTGGCGGCGTTCAGGTTCAGGGCGCGCCCGGCGCATCCGGCGCGCCCGGATGGAAGATGTGGCTCAGCCCGGTCCCCCCGGCCCCTTCTTGCGGAAGGCGGCAAGACTTACGACCTGCGGGCCGTCGTCCTTTTCGCCATCAGTGCTGTCGGTGCTGGTAGCCTTGGGGGTGGCCTCGGGCGCGGTGGCGAGTTGGACCGCCACCACATTGGGCGCGCCTTCGGGCACGGGCGGCTGCTCGGGCACGTTAAAGCGCAGGGCAAGGCGGATATGCGGATCGGCAAAAGCCGACACGGCGGCCATCGGAATGACCAGCGTGGACGCAATACCACCAAATGACAGCCCGACAGAGATGATCTGCCGGGTGCGATCCACCTTCAGGTCCCAGAACTGGTGCTGAAGAACGATGGTGATTTCATGCGGGTACTGGGCGCGCAGGCGATCGGGCATTTCAACACCCGGCCAGTCGGTCCTGAATGTCAGGTAGAAATGATGATCACCCGGCAGTCCCTGCGCCGCCGCGTGCTCGAGCGCGCGCAGCATGACCTGCCGGTAGGCATCCTCGATCCAGGAATCATAGGGCATGAGGCTGTCGTGGAGGGCGGTGTCAAAACCGTTTTCCTCGTCATGATCATCAGACATTTCGGACTTCTCCGTACATCCGCCCGGACGATAAACCGCCGGACCGGATTTTTGCAGACATGCGGGTTCGGACCACGCCGTGCCACAGCTTCAAGCTGTGCGTCAAACTTCGGGGCATGACAAGCCACTGGCATGCGTCACCCCTTCACGAAGCGGATACCACGCTCCTGACCTGACCGAAGAATAAAAATTGAAAGTGGGAGGGCTTCTGTTGCCCGGTGCCCTCCCGAACCGCGCTTATCGCTTATGCAGCGACAGCGAGCACCTCAGAGTTATCATTGGCACTTGTGATTTAGCCCGATAACGGTGGTACAATGCCGGGCAAAAGGCGGGTCTTTACCATGCGTGTCGAGCCTGTTTCGTCCCCATATTCCCCAACAGGGGGAAACTGGTGGAGACGCCGGGTACCGCCCCCGGGTCCACAACACTTATTCCACGCGCCGTTTATCACCATAGCCAAGGGGCAAGCCCCTCCGGCACTTCCGCATATAGGGACTGGCCGCGCATCTGACAAGGGCTACGCCACCGGCTTAGACGTAACGGCGCGACTCCCCCGGCGCAGGAAAGCCGGACAGATATTTTTCTGCCCATGCCAAACGGCCCGCCGTATTGACACGGATGATAGGACCCGCCCCATCCGCGGCACCCGTGACAGATCCCCAGCCAATGGCTGCAGGCCCTGCTTTTCTGCATGGAAACCAACTGGCTTTCCCCATCCGGCACGCGCCATGATACAGCCGCAAAAACGGACCATGGCAACATGACCGGAACAGGCCATGCAGGGGGCTGGTCCCGGTTCGCATCTTGGAGAGGACATGGCCCATATGGTAAGCCCCGCCTCCTTTGCTATTGCTATGATCGACACAGACGGGACGGGACGGCACATGTTTTCCACTGAGCAGAAATCAGCAATCGAGGCGGCCCGCGCCGGATGGGCCCAGACCCGCCGCCTGGTCGTGCCAGCGGTGGAAGATGTGCTGTATTCCCCCATTCCCGTGCTGGAAACGGGGTTCGTCCGCGCGGTGGATTATATGGGTGGCGACAGCGGCATCGTGCAGGGCGCGCGCGTCTCCTATGGCAAGGGCACGCGCAGCACGTCCGATGACCGGGGGCTGATCCGCTACCTCATGCGCCACCGCCACACCAGCCCGTTCGAGCTGGCGGTGCTCAAGCTGCATGTGCGCGCGCCCATTTTCGTCACCCGGCAGTGGTTCCGCCACCGCACCGCCAGCATCAACGAATACTCGGCCCGCTATTCCGTGCTGGAGAAGGAATTCTACTTTCCCCGCCCCGAGGATATCGCCGCCCAGTCCACCAACAACAAACAGGGCCGCGCCGACACGCTGCCGCCCGAGCAGGCGCAGCAGGTGCTCGACATCCTGCGCGATGATGCCGCGCGCTGCTACGACCACTACCTCGACCTGCTCAACGAGGATGAAAACGGCGAAAAGCGTGATCCGGACCGCCCCGCCATTGCGCGCGAGCTTGCGCGCATGAACCTGCCGGTCAACATCATGACCCAGTTCTACTGGCAGATTAACCTGTGGAACCTGCTGCACTTCCTGCGCCTGCGCGCGGACAGTCACGCGCAGTACGAAATCCGTGCCTATGCCGACGCTATTCTGCAGATTGTGGAAAAATGGGCCCCGCTGACGTTCGAGGCCTTTACGGACTACATGCGTGACGCCGTGCTGCTGTCCGGGCCGGCACTGCGCGTGCTGCGCGCCGCCATGGGGAGCGGGCCCGTCGATCCGGCGGGGGAAGGTCTGTCAAAGCGCGAAATACGCGAACTGGCAGACATGTTTCCCGAAATCGCGCCCCGACTGCGTGGCTGAAGACGCACCTAAACGTCAACAAACCGTGATTCCGCGCCACCCTTCCCGCGCCACGGCGTTTGGGAGGTGTGGATTTCACATCACACTCAACGCGGCAATTCTGCCAGCATTCCCACCTGCCGGGCAGCGTAGGGCTGGGTTCACGCCCATGTGCCCTGTGCAGGGCAGGTACAATCTTCCCCTGTAATCAGGCAAGCGGATTGCACAACAGCGATCCCATGGTAGAGAGTGACGCTGGAAAGGGGCGTCATCGCCCGGTTCAGGATTCTTGCAAACGCATTGGGCCACCCCGCCATGACAGGGCGGGAAAGCGAAGACAGAGGGAAGCGGAAACGAGTATGCGCGCAGAGACAGGATCGAATTCTTGGTCGTCCCGCCCGTTCCCGTCCCCCCGTCGTTCGGCGCTCCGCGTCGCGGGGGTGGCTCTTGGGCTGCTCGGGCTTGCCTCGTGCGCTGCCCCGCCGCCAAAGGACCCGGATGCGCTGGCTGAATACAAGGAAGCCAACGACAAGTACGAAAAGCTTAACCGCAAGGCCTTCGGCCTGACCATGTGGGCCAACAAATACACCCTGCGCCCGGTGGCCAAAGCCTATATATGGGCCGTGCCGCGCCCGCTGCGCAATTCGTTCGGCAGCCTGTACCAGACCATGAACGAACCCGTCGTGTTCTTCAACGACGTGGGTGCCGGTAAGCCCCGCCGCGCGGGTGACGCCTTCGTGCGCTGGTGCATTAACATGACGGCGGGCCTGGGCGGTCTGATCGATGTGGCCAATTACGCGGGCTACAAACATCATGACAATGATGGCGGCCTGACGTTGGCCACATGGGGCGTGCCTTCGGGCCCCTACCTGTTCCTGCCCGCCCTTGGTCCGTCTTCTTTCCGTGATGGGCTGGGCTACGGTCTGGATGTGGGCCTCTCGCCATGGAACTATGTGCCCCGTGGTTATGGGCTGTTAACCTTCAACTGGGCCTATAACATCATGGGTACCATTAACGGCATGGCGACCAATGTCGACGCGCTGGACCAGGTCATGAAGGATTCGCTTGATCCCTACGCCACCATCCGCAGTGCCTACCAGCAGCAGCGCAAGGCGATGGCGGAAGCCATAAAGAACGACCATCGGGCTACCGTGCCCGACTGGTATCACACCAGATAACAAGAAGGGACAAAGCGATGCAGTCATCCATCCCCCGTCGCCACGCACTGGCTCTGCTGGCAGCAACGTCCGCCGCCATGCCTGTTGCTTCAGCATGGGCGGTTGATGCCCGCACGCAGGCCCGCGCCTTTGTCACCATGTTTGGCAACAAACTTGTCGCCATCGTCAACAGCGACATCCCGCTGGAAAAGAAGAAGGCCGATATCCTGCCGCTTCTGGGCCAGTACGTGGATGTGGACGCCATTGGCCGCTACTGCCTTGGCCGTTACTGGCGCACCGCAACACCCGACCAGCAGGACCGCTACCTCAAGCTGTTCCATCAGGTTCTGGTCAACGCCATTACCGACAAGATCGGTGACTACCGTGGCGTAACCTTTGTGGTGGGTTCCAGCGCACCCGCTGGCGATGACACTGCGGTCTCGACCGTCATCAATCGTCCCGGCCAGCCCGGCGCCGATACGCAGTGGATCATCAGCACCACCAGCGGCAGCCCTAAAGTGGTAGATGTGGTGGGCGAAGGTGCCAGCCTGCGCCTGACCCAGAGGCAGGATTACAGCTCCTTCATTGCCCGCAACGGTGGCAATGTGGACGGCCTGCTGCATGCACTCGACAAGCAGATCGCCAACCACCACTAGGGCAGATCCTGTTTGAATGCATGCATTCAAACAGGTGAAGATGCGCGCAAAAACAATAAACCAGGGCATGTTCACTGAACCGGCTGTCAGCGGACATGCTCTCGACACGCCAGCCCTGCCAGCAAGGGCACATAGTACAAAAGCCGGTAGAAATTACCGGCTTTTTTCATAATAACCCCTTAATGTAAACGGTTATGCGCCCCGCACGGCCGGGTACTTTGGTAAAGCACGATATCGGGTCGCGCCACCTGCTGGGCTGAACAAACATGCATGCCCGCACCACCAAAGACTTGCCGGGCCACGATATCACCCGCCTTGGCATAGGCAATAACGCGCGCCACCCCCTCTGCATGCGCGAAAGCGAGCGCCATGCTTGCCGCCTCACGCGACAGGGTCGGATCGTGGGCCTGTTGCACGAAAGCAAACTGCATTTCATGGCAATCCATGGTGGTAGGAGGCTGCACGCCCACAAGGCCGATGAAGTGGCCCTGCTGACGGATCGCGAACATGCCGACGCCTTCCCGGCCCCATGTCATGAGGTCGGTCATCATATCCTGTTCACTCAGGGTACGGTTGCAGACACCCCCGGCCAGCCGCCCGGTTACACCGGTACTGGCCTTGAGCCGGACCACATCGTCCAGATCGGTCCACGATACGGGATCAAGCTGCAGGCGCGCTGTCCGTATGCTGTTCCGACACCCCATGGCTGCCTCCATAACGACAGGAGTAAAGACCTGAGCGTTATTGAGACAGATAATATTCCGGATGGCAAATGGAATCAGCGTTCGATGGGGCGGTACTTGATCCGGCTGGGTTCGGTCGCATCCGGCCCAAGGCGGCGGCGCTTGTCTTCCTCATAGGCCTGGAAGTTACCCTCGAACCATTCGACGTGGCTGTCGCCTTCAAAGGCAAGGATGTGAGTTGCCAGACGGTCCAGGAACCAGCGGTCATGGCTGATGATGACCGCACAGCCCGCGAATTCGGCCAGGGCCTCTTCCAGCGCGCGCAGGGTATCGACATCAAGGTCGTTAGTCGGCTCATCAAGCAGGATGACGTTGCTTTCCTGCCGCAGCATCTTGGCCAGATGCACGCGGTTGCGCTCACCACCCGAAAGCACTCCAACCTTCTTCTGCTGGTCCGGCCCCTTGAAGTTGAAGGCCCCGACATAGGCGCGTGACGGCACGGCCCGCTTGCCCAGATAGATAACATCCGTCCCGCCGGAGATTTCCTCCCACACGGTCTTGTCGTCATCCAGGCTGAAACGCGACTGGTCCACGTAACCCAGCTTCACCGTCTCACCGATGGTCAGCTTGCCGCTATCGGGCGTTTCCTGCCCCATGATCATCTTGAACAGGGTGGACTTACCCGCGCCATTTGGCCCGATCACGCCCACAATACCACCGGGCGGCAGCTTGAAGTTCAGGTCATCGATCAGCAGACGGTTGCCAAAGCCCTTGCGCAAATCCTCGGCCTCGATCACCGTACCGCCAAGGCGAGGACCGGGGGGAATGACAATATCGGCCACGCCACCCGACTTTTCGGCATTCTGGGCCAGCATTTCCTCATACCGCGCAATACGGGACTTGCTCTTGGCCTGTCGCGCCTTGGGGGAGGAACCGATCCATTCCTGCTCGGCGGCAAGGGCGCGCTGGCGGGCACTTTCTTCCTTCTCTTCCTGCGCCAGGCGCTTGCGCTTCTGGGTCAGCCAGGAGGAGTAGTTACCTTCAAACGGATAGCCACGGCCACGCTCGAGTTCGAGAATCCAGTTGGTGACGTTATCAAGGAAGTAACGGTCATGGGTAATGACCATCACGGTGCCTTCGTAATCCCGCAGCGTCTTTTCCAGCCATGACACACTTTCGGCATCAAGATGGTTGGTCGGTTCATCGAGCAGCAGCAGGTCGGGCTTTTCCAGCAGCAGACGGCACAGCGCCACGCGGCGGCGCTCACCCCCGGACAGCTTCTCGACCGGGCTGTCGGCGGGCGGGCAGCGCAGAGCTTCGAGTGCGATCTCGAGCTTGCGGTCCAGTTCCCAGCCATCGCCAGCGTCGATCACTTCCTGCAGTTCGGCCTGTTCGGCCAGCAGGGTGTTCATTTCATCATCGGACATGGGTTCGGCGAACTTCATCGAAATTTCGTTGAAGCGGTCCACGGCCTTTTTCAGTTCGCCAAAGCCCAGCGCCACGTTTTCGCCAACCGTCAGGCTTTCATCCAGCTTGGGCTCCTGCTCAAGGTAGCCCACGCGCGCGCCCTCGGCGGCCCATGCCTCGCCGCCAAATTCTTTTTCCACGCCCGCCATGATCTTGAGCAGCGTAGACTTACCGGCACCGTTGACACCCAGCACGCCAATCTTGACGCCGGGCAGGAAGGACAGGGTAATCCCCTTGAAGACTTCACGCCCACCCGGATACGCCTTGGTCAGGTCCTTCATCACATAGACATATTGCGTGGCGGCCATGATGGTCGGCTCCTGATAACTGAGGAAAATATGGCAAGGCACCCGCACGGCACGGTGGGGCGTGGATGCGCGACGGCGCATGCAATAAAGCCTGCGCCCGGCAGGACTTGAACCCGCAACCAAGCCGTTATGAGCGGCCCGCTCTAACCAATTGAGCTACGGGCGCGCAGGCAGCCCCTGATCTCGCGCATGTGGAGGGATTTGGCAAGATCCACATAGCCTTTTCCCGGTAATTTTTTCCACGCGGAAGGCAACCCCGCCATAAAAAAAACAGGTTCATGATCTGGCTCATGGTTACACACCCTGCCACGGAACATGACTTGCACAGGAAACGGAGGGAGATATACCGTCATCCCCCGTTAAATCACGCCGTCCCGCTCCGGGATGGCCCTTAACGCACACACAGGCAGCAGGAGGCCTGAACAGCAATGGACGTATCGAAGATTTCCCCCGGCAAGGACGTACCCAACGACATCAATGTCGTGATCGAGATTCCGCAGGGTTCAGGCGTCAAGTACGAAATCGACAAGGACAGCGGCGCATTGGTGGTGGACCGCATCCTGTTCACGCCCATGGTCTATCCAGCTGCCTATGGCTTCATTCCCAACACACTGGCCGCCGATGGCGACCCGACCGACGCGCTGGTGCTGATGCCCGCCGCCGTGGTGCCCGGTGTTGTCGTACGCGCTCGCCCCATCGGCGTACTGCGGATGGAAGACGAGAGCGGGCAGGATGAAAAGATCATCTGCGTCCCCCACGACAAGGTGCACCCGTACTACGCCAAGGTGGAAACCCTTGATGACCTGCCCGAGATCGTACTGAAGGAGATCGAGCACTTCTTCACCCGCTACAAGGATCTTGAAAAGGGCAAGTGGGTCAAGGTCGCAGGCTGGGCCGACAAGAAGGTCGCGGGCGAGATCATTGTCGAATCCATCAAGGCCGTGGCCGGCAAGTAAGCTGCGCCCATCTGGCTGCCCGGGTGCCGCAGGCACCGGGCGGTCACGCCGCACCCGGCAGGGCCATGCGGCCATCGCCAGTTACGATCTGGCCGATCAGGGCATGATAACCCGCCATGTAGCGGCCCATATCCAGCGTGCGTTCCGCCTGCCTGCGTACATTGGCGCGCAGCCTGCGGGCAAGCCTGCCGTCTTCCAGGATTTCCAGAACACCATCGGCAATCTGCCGCGGGTCCAGAAATGGAACCAGCCGCGCGGTGCGGCCATCTTGCAGGAATTCTTCCACCGGCGCGGTCCGGCTGCCCACAATGGCACAGCCACAGGCCATGGCCTCGCGCAGCGACCATGACACCACGAACGGGTATGTCAGGTACACATGCGCATCCGAGCGCTGGAGCAGGCGGCAGAAACTGCCATATTCCACCCTGCCCGCAAAATGAACCCGCGCGGGGTCGATACTATCCCCCAGTTCGGCCAGCATGTGCTGCCGCCATGTCCGCCCACCGGGCGCACGGCCGCCATAACTCACGCCATCGCCTCCCACCAGCACCACCCGCGCTTCGGGCCGCCGGGCCAGAATGCGGGGCAGCGCGCGCATGAACACATGAAAGCCGCGATAAGGCTCAAGATCACGCGCAACATAGGTGACCAGCTTTTCAGTGGGCAGAATTTCAATATCCCCCAGCGTAAAGACCTGCCTGCGCGCCTGCGGGTCGGGGGCGCACCGTGTCAGGTCCACCCCTTCGGGCAGGCAGGTCAGACGGCCGCGTGCCCAGTCGGGATAGGTATTGCGCTGGAAGCGGGTAGGCGTATGCCCCCAGCCCGGCCCGGCAAGGGCGAGCAAGTTAAGGGTATTGCGCGCCCGCACCAGAGGCGCCACATCGGACTGGGGCGCAAATTCGGGGTCAAAGCCCACATCCAGCCCGGTGGGATGATAGAAAAATTCATAATAACCCAGTATCGGCACACCGGGGTACACATCGGCCAGTTCCAGCATCTCACCCCAACCATGATGGCCGATGATGATATCGGGCACATAACCAAGACCACGCAGGGTGCGCGCTGCCCGTGCCACCTCGGCCGCGCGCTGCATGCCACGCGCCAGTTCCGCTACCGGGGCGGGACCATCCACACGCGCACGCGGCGGCATGCGGTAGGATACCCGCCGCACCCCCGCCATTTGCGCACGCCCAGATTCGCTTATGAAGACGATCTCGCTGTCACCCCGCGCGCACAGGTCGCGCAGCAGGTGCACGAACTGGGCGGGAAAGTTCTGGTGCACGAACAGGTATTTCATGCCCCGTACAACCGGCCCCATGGCATTCACGCATCCGCCCGCGCACGGGACCGGCGGGGGGCCTTGCCACGGCGGCCCGATGCCGGGTCCACCGCAACATTATCGGTGCCGGCCACGGGTCGCTCGGGTCGCCGGTTCCACCATGGTACAGGCCCAGTGGACCGGGGCGGGGAAGAAGCGGTGACGTCTTCCCCCTCCTGCACGGCCGCGACCTGCCTACCATCGGCATCAGGCACCGCCGGTTGTACCGGGCGTCTTGCCGGGCGCGCCCTCCTGCCACGCCGCAGTCGTCCACCTGCCGCGGGCTGGAGATCGGCACTGGCAGCCAGCAGGGTTTCCTCCGCCGCGTTATCGGGCGGGACGGGCAGTTCCCCGGCAATGCGGGGCGTAATTTCAATACGAAAGGATTCCAGCGGGGCCTGTGTCGCGGCCATCAGTGGTTCATCCTCTACCGGACCGATGCGGGTGCCATCGGTAAAGCTGGCCTCGACACGGCAGGCAAAGGTTCTGGCGGCATCTTCCTTCAGGCGCACGCGCAGCCCCAGCAGGGGAAGCGCCATGCCCCGGCTGCCGCAGTACTGGCCACCTTCGACCCACGGCGAATACCAGTCCTGTCCCAGTATGGCCTGATATTCGATGTCACCCACGGCAACGCCCATGGCGGGCGTGATTTCGAAGCCTTCCAGCCACTGACCGCTGCCATTCCTGCCCATCCATGCCCCCAGCGGCACACTGACATCGCCCTGGCGCTGGATATGGGCGACCATGCTACCCGCTTCGGCCTGTACCGGAGGTGCTGCGGGTGCCGCAGGGCCGCCCGCACGCACGGGCGCCGTACCTGACAGCCGAACCACCTGCAACCCCGGCAGGTCGGGCGCGCCCTCCGCATGGTACGTGGTGATCAGCACGGCCCCACCGGGCGGCGGCACACGCACCAGTGCCGCACCATCCCGTGCCCCGATCCAGCCATCAGCCTCGAACGTGCTGACCTGTACCGCGCTGCCGCCGGGCGGCGGGCTGACCCGCATGCCCGATAGCGGCCCAGCACCCCCCGATACGGGGCCTGATGCATGGAAAATACAGTATGTGCCAGCTTCCAGCCGCATAAGCCGGGCAGTCGCCTGCACCTTTCCAGCCTGTACGGGAGGCACAGGGGCGGGGCCGGTTTCCGTCATATTTCCCCCCACATTCCGGAGGGCGACGGGGCGCATGGGCCGACTGGGGCGACAGGGATCAAGACGGAAACCTCTTTGCTGTGGGTCATCAGGAACATGCTGGTGCGCTATCGGGCGCGCTTTGGGCATAAGACAGCAAAAACGTATTCAATTGGTGAACGGGCAGCCCCAACGGCACGCAGGCCCCGCGTCCGGTGGCCCGGATACGCGCGGCCACGGCACCAAGGTCGAAAGCCACGCTGCGCAGTCCCGCGCGCCACAGCAGGGTCAGGGTAAAACACCATGTCTCGGGGCACAGAGAGGGCACGAAGCCGATATGCCCGCCGCTACCGCGCAGCAGGCCGATCGCCTCTGTCGCCTCATACGGGCCGGTAATAAAAACCCGTCCGGTCTGCAGAAGGGACGCATCGTCCGACGTGTGGCCTACCACCACGAATTCCAGCGCAAGGTCGCGCGCGCGCGCATCACGCGCTGCGGCAAGCAGCACGCCATGTCCCTTTTCCAGCCCGATTCCACCCGCCACCACCACACGGCAACGCCCGGTCGGTGGCGGCAGGCCGAGAGCCGGTGGTGCAGGCAAAGCTGCGGCAAAGCGGTGCAGGGACTGAGCGGGGGCATCATCTTCCAGCGCTTCAACATGGCAGACAATGTGGGGGAAATAGCGCGCCAGCCGTGTTGCCACATCGGCCGAGGGCACGACCACACGCTGCGCGCCATCAAGTTCGCGCGCCGTATCACGCCGCAGGCGGACCACATCCGTCGCCCCCACCAGCGAGCCGAGCTTACCAACACACACCCGGCACGCCGCAAGGCCCGACTCGCCACAATAGCGCCCGGCAGGCCCCACCAGCGTCACGCGCGGGCAGATCCCGGCATAATCATGCACATGCACCGCATAGGGCACGCCCAGCATCCCACACAACGCACGCGCCCGCGCACCATGGCCCATGTGATGATGGATTTCGATACGTGCCACGCCCAGCGTGCGCAGGAACGTAACCAGCATGTCGGCCTGTGCCGGCCATGCAAAAGACAGCGGCGGACAGGGCGCATCCGGCCTGCCGTCACGCAGGCGGAACCCGTCGCCTTCCGGCTCCAGCACCACGGGCAGTTGCCCTGCCGCCTGACACTTCCCGGCCCGCTCCGCTACCACGCGCGCAACCCCGCCCGCCCCGCCATGGGTGACCAACAGCACCGCCCCAAGAAGGCGGGCCTGCCGCGCGGCGCGGTGCCAGACCAGCAACGACAGCCGCATCCTGCCCGCCGCCAGCGGGTCGGCGGCAATATGGGCCTGCACCAGCGCATCATAACCGGGGAACAGCCTATTCAGCACCCACAGATTGCGCTGCTGCAAGGCCGTGCGCGCCGCGCCAAAAGACACCCCACCCACATGCCCCACAAACACACCCAGCGCCGCCCGGTGCCGCCAACCGCCCAGGCGGGCACGCATGGAAAAATCATTTTCCTCCCCATAACCCCGCCCGTACAGTTCGGGCCGAAACGGGCCGGTCCGGGCCAGGCAGTCATGGCGAATCAGCATGCAGAACCCGTGCGCAGTCGGGATTTCCACATCCTGCCCCGCGCTGGCCCGCAGGCTGGCGGCCATCAGCGCCCGCACGTCCGCTGCCCCACCGGACAGGGGGACAGGATGGGCAGGGTCGGGCCATGTCAGGATCGAGGCATCGTTGGAAAGTGGCGAGACCGTACCGGTATCGGCGCGCGCATAGGCCACACGCAGCATTTCCGCCAGCCAGCCGGGGGCAACCAGCGTATCGCTGTTAAGCAGCACGACATCCATGCCCACCGCGTCATCCAGCGCGGTATTGATGGCAGCAGGATAACCCCGGTTGCTCCCGTGCCGCCGCAGGGTGATCCGCCCTTGTGCGGCCAGCGCGTCAAGGGCAGAGGCAAGACCGGCATCGGGCGTTGCATCATCCACCACCATGATTTCAACCGCAGGCCCGTCCCCTGATGGCGGGCAGGTCTCCATCACGCCGTGCAGGCAGGCCAGCGTGCGGGCACGGTCGGCATAGACGGGCACCACGATCCGGCAATGCCGGGCCGGGAGCGGCGCGCATGCCCCTGCCAGCACCTGCCCGCGCATGGCGGGAAAGACCGGCTGTGCACGCGGCAGGCGCACCGGTAGCGGTGAGCCGGTCAGGTCCCGCCCATCGGCAGATATCACGCGCACACTGCCCTGCGGTGCGATTTCACCCCATTCCAGGCGGAATGCCCATACCGGCGTGGCAGGCCCGGCGGGACTGTCATGCACGGCCCCCTCCGCACGATGCACGGCCAGCGCGCGCCTGCCCGTATTGTCGCACAGATACAGTTTGGGGGCCTGTTCGGGCCGTGCGGGCATGCTGGCCCAGCCCGCAAGCCCGTGGTCGTCCGGCCAAACGGCACCGCTCACGCGCGCAAGGGCCGCACGCTCCGGCCTGCCACCCAGCAGCAGTTGCCCCGCATGGCGCACTTCAACCGCGCCCGTGCCCCGGGGCAACGCCATGGAATCACACGCCAGACGGCGCGGGACAAAAAGGCGGCCATCAACCCACACATCAGGCACGCAGCCTTCAGGCAATCCCCCCCAATGCAGCGTGCCGTGCATGTCCAGCGCGCACCAGCCCGACCAGTCCGTGTGCCGGCACACCAGCCCCGCCGCAACGGACAGGGTCGGATCAGACCCATAACCGGTCAGGAAACGCGCCAGCGCCAGCGCCGCGCGGTCCCATGCGCGCGCCATGCAGCACGCCAGAACCAGCAGGCGCAGCCCCGCGCGGCAATCCTGCCCGGCCAGACTGGCCTCCACCGCATCGGCCGCTCCCGCGCCATCACCCGCACCCAGCCGGGCGGCGGCCAGCGCAAAAAGGACGCGCCGGTCATCAGGCGCTTGCCGGGCCGCGCGCTCCATCCATGCCAGCGCCAGTAGGGGCTCACCATGCTGGGTCAGATGGCGGGCATGGCGCAGGCAGATGGCAGGCACGGCCCCGTTACCCTCGGGCCGCCACAGGTCAGGGTGCGGCATGGCCATCCGCCAGCATCATGCCATCCAGTTCGGCACTGGCCGCCTTCACCCCCCCGGCCACGGCCTGCGCCAGCCAGTGACGGGCCTGCGCGCGGTCCACCGGGCCTGCCAGCCCTTGGGCCAGATAGCGCCCCAGCATGAACTGCGCGAGCGCGTTGCCCGCCTGTGCACCTCGCGTAAACCAGTGCAGCGCCTGCGTCCGATCAGGGGGAACATCATGGCCACCGCCATACATCGCACCGAGGGAGAACATGGCCTCCCCCCGTCCCGCTTCCGCCGCGCGATGGTAGAACGCCAGCGCGCCTGCATGGTCGCGCGGGCCACCGTACCCTTCCAGCCGGGCCTGCGCTGCGGCAATACAGGCTTCGGGCAGGCCGTGGCTGGCGGCACGTTCCAACCAGTGCCGGGCCAGCGACGGGCTGGCGGAAATGCCCTCGCCCGCCAGCAGCATGCGCCCGTACCAGTACTGCGCATTCACCACCCCTGCCTCCGCCGCGCGTTCCATCCACATTGCCGCCTGCGCGGGATCGGCCGCACAGCCCACGCCCCTATGCAGGCTGACAGCAAGGTTGAAGGCCGCGACCGGATCGCCCGCCTGCGCCATGGCCCGGAAGTCGGGAAGCGGGGCCGCCGCCTGCGCGGGTGTTGCGGGCGGGGTATCACGCCGGTCCAGCAGGGTTGCGGCAAGGTCGGTCATGGCCGCCACATCGCCCAGCACCGCCGCGCGTTGCAGCCAGTCGCGGGCCTGATCGGGATCGCTTGCAACGCCACGCCCCTGTATGTAGAGCAGCGCCAGCATGCGACAGGCCACCGCATGATCATGCTCTGCCGCCATACGGTACCATGTCACGGCTTCATGATCACCGGGCAGGGCGGCCTTGCCGCACGCATGCAAATCACCCAGCAGGGCCGCTGCCTCCCGGTCTCCCGCAAGGGCGGCGCGACGGAGCCATGTTTCCGCCGCCATGATGACGCGCGGGTTTCCCCTCCCGTTGCGCAGCAGCATGACACCATAGCGCGCCTGCGCGGGGCGCACGCCGCCTGCGGCGGCACGCGCATACCATTTTTCGGCCTCGGCTGCATCGGGTGGCAGGCCCCAGCCACGTTCATGCAGCAGGCCCAGCATGTACTGCGCGGTGGGCAGGCCACTTTCCGCTGCCCGCAGCAGGGCAGCCACCGCACCGGGGTCGCTGCCCGGTGGCTGGTCGGGGGCGGACAGGTGGTTGACCGCCAATGCCAGATCCCCCTGCGGGCAACCTGCCTGTGCCGCGCGCGCGCACCATATCCCGGCCGCTTCCGGGTCGCGCACGCTCTCCGGCCCCGTAGCCAGCAGGTAGCCATACAGGGCCTGTGCATCAGGCAGGCCCGCCCGTGCCGCCTGCCCGGCCCAGTGCGTGGCGGCGACCGGGTCGGGCCACGCATCGATCCCTTCAGGCCACGCGGTGGGCAGCAGGCTATCGGCTCCATCCTGCCCCGGTGGGTCAACCAGCAGCATAAGGGCAAGAGAAAAACACGCCTCCACATGGCCCGCACTGGCCGCGCGGTGCATCCAGCGCATGCCTTCCAGCGGGCTGCGCGGCACACCGGTGCCATCCAGATAGGCACAGGCCACCTGATACTGCGCGGCCACCATGCCCGAACCGGCCATCTGCCCAAGGCGGGCAAACCCCCGGGCCGAATGGTCTGCACGCTCCAGCAGGCGGCATGCATGGCGGAAGCGGCCTGCTGGCGTCATGCCACCGATCAGGCCAGAGAGGAGCTTGCGCACGGGCATGCCTGTCAGGGTTCGCGCATGCCGTTGGTCACGGCGGGGATCAGGCGGTTGAGCAGGTACTGCATCATCGTCCGCCGCCCGACATGAATGTCGGCTTCGACCGGCATGCCGGGCTGGGGGCGGAAGAAGGCGGGCACCCCGTGCAGGGTGTAGCGGTCGATGGACAGGCGCACACGGTAATAGGCATTCATCGAATCCCCCGCATCGCTGCCCTGCTGGGCGCTGTTGCCGGGCCTGCCGTCTGCCTGCGCAAATGAATCGGGGCTTATGAAACGCACCGAAGCCTCCGCCCCGCCATACTGCGTGTAAGGAAAGGCAGCGAATTTGAGCAGCGCATGGTCTCCTGCCCGCACATAGCCCGCATCCACCCCGCGCAACGTGGCTTCCATGTCCAGATGGCTGCCAGCGGGCACCAGTGTCAGCAGCGGGCTTGCAGCCTGGATGACCGAACCGGCCGACAGGTGGGCAATGCTGAGCACGGTGGCATCACGGTCGGCGCGCATGATGATGAGTTCATGTTGCAGCATGGCCTTGCTGTAGCTGCCATCGGCCTCGGCCAGACGGTGCTGGGCCAGGGCGAGGTCCTGGTACACGGTGGCATGCCAGTTACTGGCATAACCGTCGCGCTGGGCCTTCATGGCATCCAGCTTGGCGCGGGTGCTGTCGGCCTCGTGCCGGGCGGCCACCTGTGAGCGCGTGACCTCCATCAGCGTATCCTGTGCCGCAAGCGTGGACAGGCGGCTGCCCACCTGCTCGTGCTGCAGGCGCACGCGCATGTCCTGCACGTCATGCGCCACGCGTGCACGGGCGGCGTACATGGCGGCGCTGGCCTCATAACCCTGCAGTTCGCTTTGCAGTCCCGCCACCTGCCGGTCGTAGCTGGACATCTGGGCATTGTATTCCGCCTGCCGCCGCAGGAAGGCCGCCGCCTCCTGCACCGAAGCGGGATTGTTCACATCCGCCGTGTAAGGTCTGCCCTCGGCCTCCGCCATGCGGCGCGCGACCTCGGCACGGTAGGCCATGACCTGCCGGCGCAGGTTGGTTACGTCCGCATCCGTCATGGTGGGGTCCAGCCGCGCCAGGACCTGCCCCTTATGCACGGTATCCCCCTCATGCACCTCAATCGAGCGGATGATCGAGGTCTCCAGCGGCTGGAGGACCATCGTGTCATCAAACGGGGTCAGCCTGCCGTTTACGCTCACCACCCGATCCAGCGGGAAGAACGTCATGAGCGCAAGCCCCATGGCCGCCATGGCCGCGACCAGCCAAACCACATACCGCGCCGCATCCGATGGCGGCAGTTCCACCAGCGCGGCACTGGGGGAATAGAATGCCAGCAGCGCGGGCGGCAGGTCGGTGGGCGTATCCGCCTGTGGCGGAGGCAGCACGGACAGGATACCGCCCGTGCCTTCCCCGTCCGCATCATCAGGTGTGGGGGGGACAAGGTCGCGCCCGTTCATGCCACATCTCCCTGCATGCCGCCCGGTGGCGGGATGCCGTCATCTTCCTCCATATGGCGGTTCTGCTGGCGCCACAGCGTGCGGTAGATTGTGCAGCGCGCCAGCAGTTCGTCATGCGTGCCGATATCGGCCACCCGCCCCTGCTCCATCACGCAGATCCTGTGACACGAAACCAGCGAAGCCAGACGATGCGAGACAATGACCATTGTGCGCCCCTGTGCCAGATGGCGCAGGTTGGCGTTGACCACGGCCTCGCTTTCCGGGTCGAGGGCGGAGGTCGCTTCATCAAGGATCATGAGCTTGGGGTCGGAAATCACCGCGCGCGCGATGGCAAGGCGCTGGCGCTGACCGCCTGAAATGTTGGTGGAGCCTTCCTCGATCCAGGTATCGAAACCTGCGGGCATGCGTTCGATAAACTCTTCCGCCCCCGCCATGCGGGCCGCGCGTACCACGTCTTCCAGCGTCAGGCCGGGGCGACCGGCGATGATGTTGTCGCGGATGGTGCCACGAAAGAGGAAATTGTCCTGCAACACCACCCCGCAGGAGCGGCGCAGGTAGGTCAGGTTGATCTCACGCAGGTCAATCCCGTCCAGCCGCAACTGGCCGGTATAGCTGCGGCTGACCCCCTGTAGCAGCCGGGTGATGGTGGACTTGCCCGACCCGCTGCGCCCGACCAGCCCCAGCATGGTGCCCGCCGGCACGCTGAAGGTGACACCGGACAGCGCGGGCGTGGTCCCGCCAGGATAGGTAAAGCACACATCGGAGAACGACAGCGCGCCATGGATGGGCGGGCGCAGGCCGGTGGTCAGTGCCCGGGTCTCGGTCGGGCGGTTGAGCACGGAACCGGCTTCGGCCAGGGCGGTTCGTACCTCGTTCAGGTCATCGATCAGCCGGGCCATGCCCACAAGCGGGGCCGCAACCCGGCTGCCCAGCATCATGAACGCCATCAGCGCCCCCGCCTCCAGGCCCGAAGACGTGGAGGAAATGGCCAGATATGCCCCGATCAGGATGATGCCACGGTTGATGAACAGGTCCAGCGGCATGACGGCGGTGGCCACCCAGTTGCCCATACGCCCCGAATCGAGCGAGGCGCCGACCACATCGGCGGTTTTTTCATCCCATACCTCGCGGCGCACGGGTTCCAGCGCCAGTGTCTTGACCGTACGGATGCCCGCAACCGTTTCGTACAGTGCGGCACCGCGATCCATCTCGGCACGGACCTGCCGGGCCATCAGCCGCCCCATGGTGGGCATGGCCAACACGATCACCACCCCGATCAGGGCTGCCGCCACCACTGTCATCCACGCCAGCACGCCACTGAGCCAGAACAGGAAGGGCAGCACCACAAGCAGGGTAAACATATCAAGGAAGGTGCTGAGCAGCCGCCCGGTCATGAACTGGCGCACCCTGTAGATAGCGCTGACCCGCCCGATCACGTTGCCCGCCTGCTCGCGCTCGAAAAATTCCAGCGGCAGGGCCAGCAGGCGGTCGAAGATGGCAAGCGAAATGCGCGTATCCAGCCGCGTCGTCAGCACCAGCGTGATCTCGCGCCGGGCGTAGCCAAGCAGGATCTCGTAAAACGCCATGACCGTTACCAGCACACTCAGCGAGACGAGGGTGGACAGGGAATGGAAGTTCACCACCCGGTCAATCACCTGCATGACGATAAGCGGCGGGAAGATGGCCAGTACGCTCATGACCATCGACGCGATGACCACATCGCGCAGTAGCCCCCGCTCCCCCATGACCAGCCGCCGCAGCCACGCAAAGTCGATGCGCTCTTCCGCCGCCCCCTGGCCATGGCGGCCACGCACCAGCAGCACGTCCCCCGTCCACACGGCGTTGAGGCGCATCTCGTCCACCGCAACGGGCGGGATGTCTGGGCTGGCGAAGGGATCGACCAGCCAGATCACGCCATTGGTATCATCCGCCCCCACCATCAGCCCCGCTGAGCCATCGGCAAACATCAGGGCCACCGGCGGCACATCACGCAGGCGTACGAGTTCACGCCATTGCAGGTGCATGCCCTGTGTCGCCCCCCCGCTTTCCTCCACCCAGCGCGCAAGGGCGGGGATGGAGGGCGAGACTTCGCCCGGTTCAGCGGCAAAATCACGTATATCGAGGTCGATGCCATGAAAACGGGCCGCGCGCAGCACCGCCTGCAGGCGGATCAGTTCCGGCGCGGGGCGATCCGCGTGTGGTCCGCTGGCCGACGGGTCGGCTGATTGGTCTGGATGGCCCACTTCATCCCTTTGCTTTGCATGTGTTCCCTGACGCGATGGAACGTAGGGACAGAAAGCGAAGGGTTCCTTAACAGGCCCCGGTTTTACCCCACGTTGCCCGGTTGCAGCGCAAAGCGGGCGCAGACCAGCACGTCGCCTGCAAGTGCCGCGCGCCATGCCGCTTCCAGTCCGGGCGGGGGCAGCACGGCCACGCGGTCGAACCACGGTAGCGCCCCGATGGCCCGGCTGCGGAACGCATCGGCCAGCACGGTGGCCACACTGCCACGCGGCGTACAGCAGCCGCACCCCATACCATGCGCCATGGCGGCAAATGCTGTGGGGGATGCGGCGGGCACCACCACAACCCCTGCCCAGCCCGGCATGGTTGCGGGCACCGTACCTGCCCCCGCCACCAGCAAGGTACCCGCGCGTGACGGCACGGCGGCAGGGTCTGCCACAAATTCCAGTCCAATACGCCGGTCGTCACTCATGGCTTTCTCCCTGCCGCCGTGTCCCGCCACATGCCCCGCGCGGGATACTGATGCTGGACACAAGGCGGCAGTTAAGGGAATAAGGAAACCCCGGCATAGTCCCTTCATGCAAGGACAGGCCCGAACATGTCAGCCATGGATACATAAGTGGCCGCAGGGAATGCCGTATCCCCTGTCAGCAGATTTCAGGATAACAATGACCACTCGCCCCCACCTTCTCGATGCCCTACGCGACCAGGTCCTGCTTTGTGATGGCGGAATGGGCTCGCGCGTGCAGTTGCTGGATCTTGAGGTCGAGCGCGATTACTGGGGGCAGGAAAACTGCACCGAAATCCTGAACCTCTCACGCCCCGAACTGGTGCGCGAGATCCATCGCGGCTACTTCGAGGCCGGGGCCGACATGGTGGAAACCAACAGCTTTGGCGGCTCGCCCATTACGCTGGCGGAATTCGGGCTGGCGGACCGCGCGCGTGAAATCAACCGCACCGCAGGCCATCTGGCGCGAGAAGCCGCCGAAACCTTTTCCGATGGCCGCCACCGCTACGTTGTCGGCTCCATCGGGCCGGGGACCAAGCTGCCCTCGCTGGGCAATATCGATTACGACACACTTGAAGCGGGACTTGCGGAACAGTGCCGTGGCCTGATTGAAGGCGGTGTTGACTGCTTCCTGATCGAGACGTGCCAGGACACGCTACAGATCAAGGCCGCCGTGAATGGCGCCAAGATCGCGCGTGCCGAACTGGGCGTGGATACCCCGATTTTCGTGCAGGTCACGGTGGAAACCACCGGCACGCTGCTGGTCGGCCCCGACATTGCCGCCGCCGCTACGGTCATCAACGCGCTGGATGTGCCACTGATGGGCCTGAACTGCGCTACCGGCCCACAGGAAATGGCGGAACACGTCCGCTGGCTGTCTGAAAACTGGCCGGGCCTGATTTCGGTCCAGCCCAATGCGGGCCTGCCCGAACTGGTCAATGGCACCACGCATTACCCGCTGACCCCGGCCGAAATGGCAAGTTGGGTCGAGCGTTTCATTACCGAGGACGGGCTGAACCTGATTGGCGGATGCTGCGGCACCTCTACGCCGCATACGCAGGCGCTGGACCTGATGCTGCGCAAGCGCGCCGAGGGCACGGGCCGCATCCGCCCCGCCCCCGTGCCACGCAAGCCGGTATGGATCCCGTCTGTCGCCAGCCTGTACTCACAGGTGCCGCTGCGACAGGAAAACAGCTATTTCTCGATCGGCGAACGTTGCAACGCCAACGGATCGAAAAAATGGCGGCAGTTGCAGGAAGCAGGCGACTGGGATGGCTGCGTGGCACTGGGCCGCGAACAGGTGGCCGAAGGCTCCAACGCTCTTGATATCTGCACCGCCTTCGTCGGCCGTGATGAAATGAAGGAGATGAACGCGGTCGTCACCCGCTTCACCTCCTCGGTCAATGCGCCGCTGGTGATTGATTCCACCGAAACCCCGGTGATCGAGGCCGCCCTCAAGCTGCATGGCGGCAAGCCGATCATCAACTCCATCAACTTCGAGGATGGAGAAGCCATCGCCACCGATCGCATGCTGCTGGCGCGCAAGTTCGGTGCCTCCGTCATTGCGCTGACCATTGATGAAGTGGGCATGGCCAAGACAGCGGAAGACAAGCTGCGCATCGCCACCCGTCTTGTCGAATTTGCATGCGAAAAGCATGGCCTGCCGCAATCCGACCTGATGATCGACCCGCTGACATTCACCATCGGCACCGGCACGGAAGATGACCGCAAGCTGGGTGAATGGACGCTGGAGGGCATCCGCCAGATCCGCGAGCGTTTCCCCGATATCCAGATCGTGCTGGGGCTGTCCAACATCTCGTTCGGGCTGAATCCTGCGGCGCGCGCGGTGCTGAACTCGGTGTTCCTTGACCACGCGGTGCGCGCGGGCATGACGGCGGCGATCGTGCATGTCTCGAAAATCCGCCCGCTGCACCTGATACCAGCGGATGAGGTGAAGGTGGCCGAGGACCTGATCTTCGACCGCCGCGCGGAAGGCTACGACCCGCTGCAGCGCATCCTTGAGATCTTCGCCGACCGCAAGGCCGCCGACGCGGTGAAAAAGGCCCGGGCCGAAACCGCGCCCGAACGCCTGAAGGACCGCATTGTCGATGGGGACCGCAAGGGGCTGGAAGAAGACCTTGCGGAGGCCATGCGCGACATGGCGCCGCTGGACATCATCAACACCGTGCTGCTTGATGGCATGAAGGTGGTGGGCGAACTGTTTGGCGCGGGCAAGATGCAACTGCCCTTCGTGCTCCAGTCCGCCGAGACGATGAAGGCCGCCGTGGCCTGGCTGGAACCCCACATGGAACGCACCGAGGGTCAGGCCCGTGGCACCATGGTGCTGGCCACCGTAAAGGGTGACGTGCATGACATCGGCAAGAACCTGGTCGACATCATCCTGACCAATAACGGCTACCGGGTCATCAACCTTGGCATCAAGGTGCCGGTGGCGGACATGATCGCAGCCGCGCGCGAGCACAAGGCGGACGCCATCGGCATGTCCGGCCTGCTGGTCAAGTCCACCGTCATCATGCGTGAAAACCTTGAGGAAATGAACCGTCAGGGCGTTGACGTGCCGGTCATGCTGGGTGGTGCGGCGCTCACACGCAACTATGTGGAAGAAGACTGCACCGCAGCCTATGGCGAAGACGGGCGTGTGGCCTATGCGCGTGATGCGTTTGATGGCCTGTCGCTGATGGACAAGGTGGCGCAGGGGGAGTTTGACACCTACCTTGCCGCCATCGCGTCCCGTCGCGCGGGCAAGGCCACGCGCACCAGCCGCACGCAGGATATCGAAGCCGCCGAAACCCGTGGATTCGGTCCCGTGGACAAGGCTGCCGCCCGCACGCGCCGCGAAAAACTGACAGCCGACGAACCCGTGCTGGTCCCGCCCTTCTGGGGGCCGCGCGTGCTGGAGGCGACACCGGAGGCCGTGCTGCCGTTCCTCAATGAACGCTCGCTGTACCAGTTCCAGTGGGGCTTTCGCAAACAGGGCCGTTCGCTCGATGATTTCATGGTCTGGGCGCGCAAGGAACTGCGCCCCGTGCTGCGCCACATGCTGGCGCTGTGCACGGAGCACGACATCCTGCACCCCAAGGCAAGCTATGGCTACTGGAAGGCGGCAGGCGAAGGCAACGACCTCGTGCTGTTTGGCGAAGACGGCGTAAACGAGGTCGCCCGCTTCACCCTGCCCCGCCAGCCCCGCGCGGATGGGGCCTGCATTGCCGACTTCGTGCGCGACATTGACGATGCCCGGCGCGACGTGATCGGCCTGCAGGTCGTGACCGTGGGGCAGGATGCATCCGACCGCGCGCGTGAATGGTTCGAGGCGGACCGGTACAAGGATTACCTCTACCTGCATGGCCTGTCGGTAGAGATGGCGGAAGCCATGGCGGAATACACCCACAAACGCATCCGCGCCGAAATGGGCTTCGCCGCCGAGGATGACCGCGACATGGCGAAGCTGCTGCAGCAGGGCTACCGGGGGTCACGCTATTCCTTCGGCTACCCTGCCTGCCCCCGGCTGGAAGAGCAGGAGCCGATCCTGAAACTGCTCGATGCCGAAAAGATTGGCGTCTCCCTGACCGATGGTTTCCAGTTGCACCCCGAACAGTCCACATCCGCGCTGGTGATCCTCAACCCGCATGCCAAGTATTTCTCGATCTGAGGGCGGGAAGCTGCTGCCCGACCGGGCCAGTTGACCGGGAAGAGAAATAATGGCCATCATCATGACATGTCCCGCCCACTCTCCCCGCCGGCAGAAACCACCACCGCGCTGACCGCCACCACGGCACTCGGCCCGCTACAGGCACGGCTGGCGGCCCACAGTTCCCTGGTGGCGCGCAAGCCCGCACAGCACGCAGCCGGGCGGGCTTTTACATACGCTGCGGAAGAATGCGTGATGGACCTGATTGCACAGGACCATGCGGGTCTTGTGGCACACAGTGCCGACGTACTGGCCGAACTGCTGCGGATCTGGGCCGAACAGGGTGTTGATGCCGAAGATGTCTGGACCGAACTGGACCGCCGCACCCGCATGGGCAACCTGCTGCTGAGCCTGAACATGACCCAACGCCGTGGCGCCCCCGTCACCGCACGCAAGCGGTCATGGAAAATACGCACTACCAAGCTACCCTGAACCGGCATACCCGCGTACAGGCCCCAAATCGTAACGGACCCCGTTTTTGGCCTATGCGCTGGGCCGTACCGGTGGCATAAGCTGGCCGCAGGCGGAACAGCAGGAAATAATGCGATCAATGGACCGGGTCCATGCCTGTTACATGCCTGTCGGCACCCTGTGGTCTGGCACGCATGAACTGGATTGACATAGCAGCCATTGCCATTGCCGGGCTTTCAGCGCTGGTTGGCGCAGTCCGTGGCTTCTCGCGCGAAATACTGGGGCTGGCGGCGTGGATCATGGCCTTCGTGCTGGCGGTAGCCTGGTACGGTGCCCTTATACCTTATGCCACGCAATGGATCAGCAACCATACGCTGGCGGCACTTGTCTCTTTTGCCGTGCTGTTCCTGGCTCTTCTTGTCATCTTCACCACGACTGCCCACATCTCGGGACGAGCGGTACAGGGTTCCCTCCTGTCGGGGCTGGACCGCGTGCTGGGCCTGCTGTTCGGTCTGGTGCGCGGCTATATCTGCCTTGTCATCCTTTACGCGGGCATAACCGCCCTTATTCCCGCAGCACAATGGCCCGATGTCATGCGATCGAGCCGGATCGTGCCCCTTATCGGCAGCAGTGTAATTTACCTGAATGCCGTTGGGGCGGATAAGTTGCCCGCGCACCTTGCGCAACCCACCGGGACGCGGCATGACGCGCCCATCTGAGCCTTCTGGCGGTACCCGCCGTCTCCGTCCGTCAAGGAAAGATCGCTGACCATGTCCCGTCCCTGCTTCCATGCTGTTTCCGGCAACCCGGCCACACAGCACGAACGTGATGATATCGCCGCCCAGTGGCGGCATGATGATGACAAGCCACATGAGGAATGTGGGGTCTTTGGCGTCTGGAACGCCAATGATGCCTCGGCGCTCACGGCACTCGGCCTGCATGCGCTCCAGCATCGCGGGCAGGAGGCATCGGGCATTGTATCGTATGACGGCGCGCGCTTTCATACCCACAAGGGACTGGGGCTTGTGGGCGACGTGTTTGGCGACTCCCGCGTTATGGCCACCCTGCCCGGCCACTGTGCGGTGGGCCATAACCGCTACGCCACCACGGGGGCTACGCTAATCCGCAACGTGCAGCCACTTTTTGCCGATTTTGAGTTCGGTGGCCTGGCCGTGGCCCATAACGGCAACCTGACCAATGCCGACACCCTGCGCAAGGCGCTGGTGCGGCGCGGATGCATCTTCCAGTCCACCACCGACAGCGAGGTGTTCATCCACCTGATCGCCATCTCGCTGTATTCCAACGTGGTGGACCGGTTGATCGATGCACTCAAACAGGTGCTGGGTGCGTATTCGCTGATCGTGCTGTCGCGCAATGAACTGATCGGCGTGCGCGACCCGCTGGGCGTGCGCCCGCTCATCCTTGGCCGCCTGCGCGAGGAAGACGGTACGGAAGGCGCATGGGTACTCGCCAGTGAGACCTGCGCGCTCGATATTGTGGGTGCGGAGTTCGTGCGCGATGTCGAACCGGGCGAGATCGTGATCATCAATGATGAGGGCATCCGCTCACTCAAGCCGTTCGGCAGCACGCAGTCGCGCTTCTGCGTGTTTGAATACATCTATTTCGCCCGACCCGATTCCATCATGGATGGCAAGGCCGTGTATGACACCCGCAAGCAGATTGGCGTGGAACTGGCGCGCGAAAGTGGCGTGGAAGCCGACGTGATCGTGCCCGTGCCCGATTCGGGCGTGCCCTCGGCCATGGGCTTTGCCGCCGAGAGCGGGATCCCGTTCGAACTGGGCATCATCCGCAACCACTACGTGGGCCGCACCTTCATCGAGCCGACCGACCAGATCCGTAACCTGGGCGTCAAGATGAAACATTCCACCAACCGTCCCGTACTGGATGGCAAGCGCGTGGTGCTTGTCGATGATTCCATCGTGCGCGGCACCACATCGCGCAAGATCGTGGACATGGTGCGGGCTGCGGGAGCAAAGGAAGTGCACATGCGCATCTCCTCCCCCCCCACCACGCATTCCTGCTTTTATGGCATCGATACGCCCGAACGCAGCCAGTTGCTGGCCGCCCAGCACAATATTGAGGAAATGGCCAAGCTGATCGGCGTAGACAGCCTGGCCTTCATCTCGTTTGACGGGCTGTACCGCGCGCTGGGTTACAAGGACCGCAAGAACGCATGTAACCGCTACTGCGATGCCTGCTTTACCGGTGACTACCCGATCGAACTGGTTGATTACGAAGCCGAACACCACCCCGAACCCGCATGACCGAACTGCCACAGGCCACACCGCTTGCGGGGCGTGTGGCCCTTGTTACCGGTGCCAGCCGTGGCATTGGCCGCGCGGTGGCCGTGACCCTTGCCCGCGCGGGGGCACGGTGCATTGTCACCGCCCGCACGCAGGGCGCACTGGAACAGACCGATGACCTGATCCGCCAGCATACCGGGCAGGGTGCGACCCTGCTGCCGCTGGATCTGGCGGAAGGCGACCGGCTGGATACGCTCGGCCCCTCCATCGCCGCACAGGAAGGCAGGCTGGACTGCCTGGTACACTGTGCGGGGGAACTGGGCATTCTCTCCCCCCTACCCCACCTGCATCCACAGGACTGGGAGCGCGGCCTGCAGGGCGGCCCCATCACCACATGGCGGCTGATCCGCACGCTGGCCCCGCTCCTCGAACGCGCACCCGCAGGGCGGGCGGTCTTCCTGACCGACCGCCATGCCACCGCGCCAGAACCCTTCTGGGGGTTGATTGCCGCCACCCGCGCAGCGCAGGATGCCATTGTACGCACATGGGTGCGCGAACTGCCTGCACACAGTCCGCTGCGCATCAACCTGTTTGAACCCGGCATGGTGGCTACCCGCCTGCGCAGGCTGGCCATGCCCGCGCTGGACATGGCCAGCCTGCCCACGCCCGAAGCCATTGCCCCCCAGATCGTACGGCTATGCCTGCCCGGTCCCCAGCCACAGGGGGCATGCCGCCATGCCGATACCACACAGGAGGGAGCCGAGACATGAGCAGGGCAACACCCGGCACGGCCGCACTGGAAAAGGCGGGAATTGCCTTTGATGTCGTGGAATATGAATACGACCCGACCGCCGGACAGACCGGCAACCATGCCGCCGCCGCCATCGGGGAAGACCCGGCGCGCGTATTCAAGACGCTGATGGTGCTGGTCGATCGCAAGCCTGCCTGTGTGGTGGTGCCGGTAGCAGCTACAATCAGCATGAAGAAGGTCGCCGCAGCCTTTGGCGGCAAGTCAGCCGAGATGATGCCGCCGGCAGAGGCCGAACGCGCCACAGGCTTCCGCGTAGGCGGGATCAGCCCCTTTGGCCAGCGCAGGCGGGCACGGACCGCACTTTCGCAGGAGGCACTGGAACAGCCATACGTCATCATAAACGGGGGGAAGCGGGGTTATCTGGTACGCCTGTCGGCCACCGATGCGATCAGGGCCACCGGCGCGCTGACGGCAGACCTGCTGGCCTGATACACAACCCTGCCGGCCTGTCTTCAGACCGGCAATAGGACACGGTCTGGCAAACCGGTGCGTCAATCATAAGAAAATATCTAGTGAAGCGTTTTGCAGAGCACTTCAGGGAAAGCCGCCTTTTTGAAAAAAGGCGGCACCCGGAAACTTTTACGGCTTCTTATTGATCAGCCGTTTTCAGACAGCCGGTCACTCGCCGCCGTTATCAGTGGGCTGGAACGGCATGACCGGGTATTTGCCGCTCTTGGCAATGTCCTCGGGGTCTTCCGTGGGGCCGGGCAGATAGACGGTCGGTAGCACCTGGTTCAGGTAGGTTACGACCTGCTCGCTGATATCAAGGCTGTTGTCGTGCAGGGCGGCAGTACCGGCCTGCAGCACCAGTGTCATCCCGCGTGAAGCGGCAATGGCGCTGACAATCTGCTGCATTTCACGCTGGACCTGGTTCAGCGCGACCTGTGCGTCTTCTTCAAGGATACGGTTGCGGTTGCCGAACTTGGTGCGATCGGCCATCACGCGCTTCTGCAGTTCCTGCTGCTGCTCCGGCGTGGGGGCCTTGCCTGCCTTGATGATGGACTGGCGCAGCGCCTGAAGCTGGGCATCTTCCGCCCGCACGTCCTTCACCAGTGCTTCGCGCCGGGTGCCCAGCTCAGCCTGCAGCTTCTGCACGGCAGTGGACTGCGCCATGATCTGCTGCGTGTTGAAAATGCCGATAACGGGTGCGGCCGGGTGCGCGCCCGCAGGCAGCGGCTTGAATTCCGGCACGGGCGGCATGGGCAGGATGGGATTGGGCTGGGGCTGTCCGCCACCGGCATCCTGCGCCATGGCAAGGGCCGGGGTCAGGGCAAGAGCCAACCCGCAAAGTGCGCCCCGCAGGCCCACCTTACCTGTACGGGCCATGATGCTGCTGCGCATACCTGTCATCATACGATCCATTATTGTTCCGCTATCGTGGTTTCTGCGTAGCGGATCGTATGGCGAAAGAACATACCCGCACAGGCAAAAAAAGCGCATTTGCCGCGAAATGCGTCAACAGCCGCCCTACAGCCGCCAGATCAGCGGTGTATGGGAGAGGAAAATAAGGCACAGCCCCCCCAGAAACAGCACGCGAAAGCCCCGGTTCGCGCCTTTTTCCAGCAGTTCATCACGCGTTATGATCTGCATGAAGGAATCGGTCAGCCCTGGGCGGGCCTCCTCCGGCACGCCCGTAATCCGTCCGCGCCACTCATTGCGGTGGCGGCCCTGCTCGGCATGCGAGATGTTGGCGCGACGGTACAGACCGTCCACATAATCATCGAGATCCTCGATACGGAACATCACCGCGCCTTTGTTGCGCATGGCGGCATGCGGACCCGCACCGACAAGGCGCAGGGTGCGCAGCCGCCGCACCGTAATGCCCAGGTGTTCCGCCGCTTCGCGCAGTGAAAGCATGCGCTTGAGGGGGAACATGTGCACCGTCGCCTGCGGTTCACCTGCCGTGCCGGGTGGTGGGGGAAGGTTCATGATGGGCCAAGGGTCCACCATCGCCGCGCGGCAAGTCAATCGGAATATGGACCGTTCCTGCCCGTATCAGGCATATGACCCATGCGACCTGACCGGGGCCTGACCGCGACCGGGTGCCCTAGCGGCAGACCCGTCGGCTACCATCATCGGCAATATAGGTGCCGGTCTGCGCATCGAAACAGGCATTGGCAGCGCAGGGGCTGACAAGGGGCGTGATGTCAGGGTGCACGGTGGCGCCAAGGGCATTGGCCTCTCGCGCGGCATGGCCGCAGAGTGGGGTGTCGGCCGGGGCGGAAGGGTCGTTGGTCAGCACAATCCCTGTCGGCGTTGTTTCCTCGCCCGTCACGCCGGGGGCGAAATCCTGCGGCGGAATGCGGCCGGGCGTGGCGGTGCCGGCCCGTGGTGCCGGTTGGGCCGCACACCCCGCCAGCAGCAGGGCAGCAGCGGTGATGCAGAAGCGTGTGCGTATGGTCATATATCCTGCCTGTCTATGTATTACAGATCCAGATGCGCCTGGCTGCGCGATCCCGCTCCCAGCGGGCGGGCGGCAACCTGGCCATCGGCAAAGGTCATCACCACTTCCGCCGCCTGGCGGGCCTGCGCCGCATGCGCCAGCGGCCTGCCCGTGCTGTCCGTCACCAGCGCGTAGCCGCGTGCCAGTACCGCCTGGGGGGAGAGCGAATCCAGCCGTCCGCCAGCACCCGAAAGCCTGCTAGCGCTGGCGTGCAGTTGCGAGACCAGTACGGCGGGGGGCACACGCAGGCGGCCAAGGCGCGCCTCGCCGCGCCGCAGCAGCGCGCCCATCGCCTGCTGGCTGGCGGTGCCTACACGGGCAAGCTCCGCCCGGCGCAGCGCAAGGACCATGTGGGGGGCTGGCAGCCGGTCAGAAGCACTTTGCAGCCGCCCACGCAGGTGGCGCATATGCGTGGGCAGCGCAAGATCCAGCCGGTAGCCAAGGTCATCAAGACGCCTGCGGGCGTTTTCCATTACACCGGGCAGGTCAGGCAGGGCCGCCGCAGCCCGGTCAAGGCGCGCATGTGCCAGTTGCAGGCTGCGCGCAAGCCCGCCCCGCAGGCGGGCTGCGCGCTGGGCCAGACCTGCTTCCAGTTCTGCCCGCACCGGTACCGCCATTTCGGCGGCGGCGGTGGGGGTAGGTGCCCGGCAATCGGACACGAAATCGATCAGCGTAGTATCCGTCTCGTGCCCCACGGCGGAAATGACCGGAATACGGCAAGCAGCCACGGCGCGCAGCACGCCTTCGTCATTGAAGGCCATCAGGTCTTCCAGCGAACCGCCACCACGCGCCACGATCAGCACATCGGGGCGGGGCAGTGCGAGGCTTCCTTCAATCGCATCGAAGCCTGCAATGGCGTGGGCGATCTGTTCGGCTGCCCCCTCGCCCTGTACCGCCACGGGCCACACCAGCACAGGATGGGGAAAGCGGCGGGCAATGGTGGTGCGGATATCATGCAGCACCGCGCCCTGCGGCGATGTGACCACCCCGATCACGCGCGGCAGGAAGGGCAGCGCGCACTTGCGGGCCGGATCGAACAGCCCTTCTTCCGCCAGGCGCAGACGCAGGCGTTCGATCCGGGCCAGCAGCGCGCCCTCGCCCGCATAGTCCAGCCGGTCGATCACCATCTGGTACGAAGACCGCTCGCCATAGGAGGAGATCCGGCCCGTGGCAATGACCTCCACCCCGTTTTCCGGCTTCAGCCCCAACCGGGGCACCGTGCCCCGCCACACGACAGAGGACAGCTTGCCCCCTTCATCCTTGAGCGCGAAATACAGATGCCCGGAGCGGGCGCGCAGGAATTCCGTGATTTCACCACGTACGCGCACGCGGCCAAACGTGCCTTCAAGCGTGCGGCGGATCGCGCCCGAAATCTCGGCAACCGAGAATTCCGGCGTATTGCCGCCCATGATGCGGCCGGAGTCGGGAAACTGTTCATCCATTCACCCAAGGTATGATAGAGACGGCCACCCCGAAAGGGCAGATATGAAAAACGGGAGGAACAGAGTGATGCGGGTGCTGCTGGTCGGATCGGGCGGACGTGAACATGCCATGGCCGCTGCCATTGCGCGCTCCCCCCTGCTTGATGCTCTGTTCATTGCGCCGGGCAACCCCGGTACCGCTGCACTGGGCACCAACCGTGCCGTAAAGGCGGATGACGTAGCGGGACTGATCGCACTGGCACGGCGTGAGCGCATCGACTTGGTGATACCCGGCCCCGAGGCCCCGCTGGTGGCTGGCATTGCCGATGCCTGTGCACAGGCGGGCATTGCCTGTGCCGGCCCCACGCAGGCGGCGGCGGCACTGGAAGGCAGCAAGACCTTCACCAAGGAAGTCTGTGACGCAGCCGGCATTCCCACCGCACGGTGGGAACGCTTTGATGCCGCAGGCCCGGCACTGGATTACGTCCGTAGCCACGGCGCGCCGGTCGTGGTCAAGGCCGACGGGCTTGCGGCGGGCAAGGGCGTGGTCGTGGCCCAGAGCGTTGCCGAAGCCGAGCAGGCCATTACCGACATGATGACCGATGGCACGCTGGGCCAGGCGGGCCAGAGCGTGGTGATAGAAGACTGCCTGGTGGGTGATGAAGTCTCGCTTTTCGCCTTCTGTGCGGGGGAAACCGCCGTGCTGATCGGTGCGGCACAGGACCACAAGCGCATTGGCGATGGCGACACCGGCCCCAACACCGGCGGCATGGGCGCGGTCTCGCCGCCTGCCGGCTTTGACCATGCGGCGCAGGAAGCAGCGCTTGACCTGCTGGTGCGCCCTATGCTGCGCGAGATGGTGCGGCGAGGCACGCCGTTTACCGGCATTATCTTTGCCGGCCTCATGCTGACACAGGCAGGCCCGCAACTGATCGAATACAATGTCCGCCTTGGTGACCCGGAGGCACAGGCCCTGCTGATCCGCCTGGAAAGCGACCTGCTGGCGGCCCTCGCCGCCGTGGCCAAGGGAGACCTGACCCGGACCAACATCCGCTTTTCCAACCAGTTCTCCATAAGCGTGGTGATGGCGGCCCGCGGCTACCCCGGCAGGCCGGTGACCGGTGGGATCATACGCAACATTACACAGGCGGAGAGCGTGCCGGGCGTGCGCGTATTCCAGGCGGGGACGAAACTGGATGACGCGGGCAACCTTGTTGCCACAGGCGGCCGGGTGCTGGCCGTATGTGCCACGGCCGACACGCTGGCCAGCGCGCGGGTGCGTACCTATGAAGGTATAGCCAGAATTGACTGGCCTGATGGCATCTACCGCCACGATATCGGCCAGCGCGCACTGGACGCACTGGGCTGAGCAACCGGCTGGAAACTCCCGGTGGTCGCATGGACGCGCTCGGGTTATCGTTACGTGTACAAGCTACAGCTCCATAACAGCCCGAAAAGTGCCTGCCCATGCCCCCCCAGCCCAAACCTGTCCTGATTGAAGGCGAAGGTCTGCATGGTGCCGCACGCGTGCGCGCGGTAACCGCCGTGGCGCTGTCGGTTCTGCTGGCGCTGCTGGATTACGCCATTGCCAATGTCGCCCTGCCCACCATAGCGGGGGACCTGCATGTCTCCCCGGCCGCGGCGGTGTGGATTGTCAATGCCTACCAGCTGGCTAGCGTGGTCTCGCTGCTGCCCATGGCTGCCCTTGGCACGCGAATCGGGTTTGCGCGGCTGTGCCAGATCGGGCTGGCGCTGCTGACGGTGGCATCACTGTTCTGCGCGCTGTCACATACCCTGCTGGCGTTGGCGCTGGCACGCGCGGTGCAGGGCGTGGGCGGCGCGTGCATCATGAGTGTCAGCATCGCGCTGATCCGCTTCATCTACCCGCATGCCATACTGGGGCGCGGGATCGCGCTTAATGGCGTGATGGTAGCGCTGGGGGTGGGCGGTGGCCCGACCGTGGCATCCATCATCCTGTCCTTTGCCAACTGGCCGTGGCTGTTCCTGTTCAACATCCCGCTGGGGATCACGGCCCTGGTGCTGGCGCTGGGCTCGCTCCCGCGCACGCCGGTCAACCCCGGTTCGTTTGACGGTACCAGCGCGCTGCTCAACATATTCGCCTTTGGCGCGCTGATCATGGCAGGTGATTCAGTCGCCCATCACGCAGGGGCGCCACAGGTAATCGGGCTGGTCATGACGGGGGTTGCCGCCGGCTGGCTGCTGGTCCGCCGCCAGCATGGGCAGGCCCATCCCATGTTCCCCATCGACATGCTGCACATCCGCGCCTTCCGCAGCGGCACGGTGGTGGGGTTCGTGGCATTCGTGGCCTCGAACCTGTTCATGATCTCGTTTCCTTTCACGCTACAATCCCTGTTCCACTATCCACCCGCCATCGTTGGCCTGCTCATGACACCGTGGCCTGTCGGTATCATGGCGGTGGCCCCGCTCATCAGCAGGCTGTCAGACCGGGTGCCCGCCGCCATCCTGTCCTCGGTGGGGCTGGGCATGACCTCCATGGGGTTTCTGGCCCTGTACATGCTGCCTGCAAACCCCACCTGGTACGATATTGCCTGGCGCATCGCACTGGGGGGCATGGGGTTTGGGGTATTCCAGCCACCCAACAACCGCATCATGATGGTCACGGCCCCTCCGGGCCGCTCGGGTAGCGCATCGGGCATGGTCCAGATTGCCCGGCAGTGCGGGCAGGCCACGGGGGCGATGCTCGTGGCCATGGCGTTTGGCCTGATCACGCATGATGCGGAACGCAGTTGCCTTGGCTTTGGCGCCATCGTCGCCTTTATGGGCATGCTGTGCAGCGCGGCCCGCCTGCTTGGCGCGCGCGCGCCAGCCAGATAAACGACTGGCTGAAAACAACATATTGCCAGAACAGCAGACATTTCCGAGTGCCGCCTTTTTCAGGAAGACTTTACCGAAAACAGCCTTATGACTGCTCGATGTTTTCAGGCAGGCATATGCGGCGGGCCCCCGGTTCGGAAAACAGGTTCAGGCAACTGGCTCCCGCGCCGGCTGACCGGTCACGTGAAAGCCCGTGATCGGCTTCAACACTTTCCAGCTTTGTCAGGTACCCGGCGGTATGGGTATGGAGGGGGAGGCATTCGCCCCGTCTCCGTCCGGTGCACGCTCACCTATCAGCAGGTTGAGCGTAACACCTGACAGGATACACAAAAGCACCCCATTACACAGCAACAGCCGCCACAGCCCACCCAGATGGGCAAACAGGTCCGGGCAGGCCGTCGGTAGCATGCCCAGCGCCAGGGATACAGCCGCGATCAGGCCATTGCGCGTACCCTCGAATCGCACATGCAGCAGCTCCCGTACGCCTCCCACCGTTGTCATGCCGAACATGACCAGCCCACACCCGCCCAGCACCGGCGGTGGCAGGGCCGCGATGAGGGCGCCAAGTTTCGGAAACAGCCCGAGTCCGATCATGATCCCCCCTGCCGCCGCCACCACGAAACGGCTGCGGATATCGGTCATGGCGACCAGCCCGGTATTCTGGGTAAAGGCATTATAGGGAAAGCTGTTGAACGCCCCACCCAGCAGGGTGGACAGCCCATCGGCGCGCAGGGCACCCGCTATGGTGGTATCGGTTACGGGCACATCTACCAACCGGCCAATGGCAAGGCAGTTGCCTGCGGTTTCTGCCACGATGATGATCATGCTCAGCAGCATGATGGTTATGGGCATGACATGAAATTCCGGCATGCCGAAAGCAAAGGGCATACTGAGCGCAAACCATGGTGCCTGCGCCACCATGGCGTAATGCCCCATGCCACACAGCGCCGCCACGATACTGCCCGCCACAAGCCCCACCAGCACGCTGATATTGGCGATGAACCCTCGCCCCCAGGCCTGTACCGCCACGGTGATGAGTATGGTGACAAAAGCCAGGAACAGGTTGATGGGACTACCAAAATCTGGCGCACCCGGCGTCCCGCCGCCAACCCAGCGCCCCGCGACCGGAATGAGTGTCAGCCCGATGATGGTGATCAGGCAGCCAATGATGACCTGCGGAAAAAAACGCATGAGCCGCGCCATCAATGGCGCCAGCACCACCATGGCCAGACCCGCGCCCATGACGGCACCAAAAACCGAACGGATGCCATAGACCTGCCCGATCAGCAACATGGATGCCATCATGGCAAATGATGATCCCTGCACGATGGGCAGGCGCGAACCGAATTGACCAAATCCCACGCTCTGCATGATCGTGGCGATGCCTGAAGTCATCAGGCCACAGTTGATCAGCAGTACCGTCTGGGCCGCGGACATATGCATGGCCACCGCAAAAACGAGCGGTACGGCCACGGTTCCAGAATACATGACCAGGGCATGCTGCACCCCGAAGGCAAATAGCCTGACTACCGGCAGCATTTCATCTACCGGGTGGGATGGTCTCGTTCCTGTCATACGCCATTTCTTCTTGCTGGTGAGCCTGCATCCCCTCGCAATGCAGTTGCGTCATACAGACAATCCTGCTTCCTGCAAAAAAAGGGAAACCCGTCATATCCATGGATGAGCGCAGGCAGGAAAAAGTAGGCCGCAACCACCGCAGCAGGTTTCCCCGGCACAACAGCCAGGTCGCGCCCCCTGTGCACGGCAGCCGGGAAAGATGCCAGACCCCATGGGGCATGCCATGAAAAACGGCCCTCCCCACAGGGAAGGGCCGTTATGCCGTGCTGTCTGTGCCCACGAATCAGGGCCGGATGGCCATGTTACTGCGCATCCATGAACTGGTCGCTGCCCATGATCCCAAGCTTGCTTACGCCTAGACGCTGCGCATCCGCCAGAACCTTGGCCACAACCTTGTAGCTAGCCAGGCGGTCAGGGTGGATGTGCATTTCCGGCTGTACGGGCTGGGCCGCCGCATCCTTGAAGCGGGCCTGCAGGTCCGCATCACTGGCAACGGGCTCACCATTCCAGGTGATGGTATTGTCAAAATCGATCGCCACCGTATCCACCACCGGGTCGGGCGCGGTGGACGGCGGCGGGTTACCCTGCGGCAGGTCGATCGAAACTGAATGCGTCTGGAGCGGAATGGTGATGATCAGCATGATCAACAGCACCAGCATGACGTCAATCAGGGGCGTGGTATTGATATCGACAATACCTTCGTCCTCTGTGGTGCTGTCTGAGCCGACATTCATGCCCATGGCGTCTACTCTCCCAAAAGTGGCCGGGGCATGCGCCCCAGCCGGGAATGGATATCAGCCGTGCGGCTGCTCGGTAATGAAATCAATGTGGACGATACCCGCCTGCTGACAGGCCGCGATCACCTTGCCCACCCCTTCGTACTTGGCCGTCTGGTCACCGCGAATCTGGATCTGGGGCTGCGGGGTTTGCGCGGCTACATGCTCCAGGTGGGATTCCAGGTCGGCATAGCTGGTCAAGGGGGTCTCGTTCCAGTAGGCCTGCCCGGTTGGCGTCACCGCAATGACGATGTTGTTTATCATCGTGCGGGTCGGCTGGTTGGCATCCATCGGAAGTTTGACCTTGATGGTATGTGTCGCGACGGGGATGGTGATCAGGAAGATGATCAGCAGCACCAGCATGACGTCGACAAGCGGTGTGGTGTTGATGGCCGACACCACCTCGTCTTCATCGCCGCCACCTCCAACTTGCATACCCATGATCAGCCCACCCGGTTGTCGATAGTCGTTGTGGTCGGGGAGTTGTCAGCATGCACCACAATATCGGCGCCGTGACGATAACCACCCATGAGGATTGACTGCACGTCAGCCGCGAAGTTGCGCACCTTGTCGATCGCGCCCTTGTTGCGGCGGACCAGCAGGTTGTAGCCCAGAACCGCCGGCACCGCAGTGCCAAGGCCGATGGCCGTCATGATCAGCGATTCACCAACCGGGCCTGCAACCTTGTCGATCGAAGCCTGGCCGGCAATGCCGATGGCGGTCAGCGCGTGATAGATACCCCACACCGTGCCGAACAGACCGACGAACGGGGAAGTGGAACCCACGGTGCCGAGGAAGGCAAGGCCGCCCTGCAACTTGGTCTGGATCACGTCAACCGAACGCTGGATGGACATGGTGGTCCAGGAATGCAGGTCGATGGATTCCTGCATCGTGCCTTCATGGTGCTCAGCCGCCTTCACGCCGGTCTCGGCAATGTAGCGGAAGGGCGAGTTCGCGGGCAGCGCCGCGGCACCTTCCTTGATGGAACCCTTGGTCCAGAAATCGCTCATCACCTGCTTGGCTGCGTTCATCACGCGGGCCTGCTCGAAGAACTTGGTGATCATGATGTACCATGTGCCAAGCGACATGAAGACCATGATCAGCAGGACGCCACGGGCAATAAAGTCACCATTGGCCCACAGCGCACCCAGGCCATAGGGGTTGCCTTCGGGTGCCTTGGGGGCATCGGCCGGGGGGGCGGCATCCGCTGCGGGAGCAGGTGTGGCGTCGCCAGCGGCGGGAGCCTGCACGGCCGGGGCGTCTGCACCCGGCGCCGGGGTAGCGGGGGCGCCGCTGCCATCGGTCTGGGGTGCGGAAACCGCAGGTGCCGGGGCCGCATCGCTAGCGGCCGGGGCGGCATCCTGTGCCAGCGCGGCAAGCGGAGAAGCCGCGCACAGCATGGCAGCGAAAGCAGCCGAGGCAACAAAAGTGTGTTTACGATGCAGTCTGATCATTTAACCAAAATCCTCTGGAGCAGGATGTTTTTTCCGAGGCGACGGGGTGCTGCCGACCCCCGCCGTGCCTGACCTTGATACTCAGGCTCAGTCATTCAGACTGAACGTGATCGTATAGAGATGGTGGAACTCCTTGACGGGCACACCATTCTTGACAGCCGGCGCATAACGCGAACGACGTACCGCCTTCAGCGCGGCGTCAGCAAAAGCCTGGCCGCCCTTTACATTCACCACCTGGCAGTTGCTGGTGACACCGGTCGGTTCCACGTCACATGCCACAGATACCACGCCTTCACGGCCTTCTTCCGACATCTCTTCGGGGTATTCCGGCACCACGTGGTTCAGCGGCGACGTTCCGGCCATGTGGTCAGGCACGGGCGGCGCGTTGGACACGGGCGCATCGGCAGGCGGGGTGGCCCGTGCCGGCGGCATGGCCTTTGGCGGCTTCGTGTGCGTCACCTTCATCGGCGGCGGCGGTGTCGGCACCTGAATTTTCGGCGGCGGAATGTACGGCGGCGGCGGCTGCGTAATTTCCGGCGGTGGCGGCGGCGGCGGTGGTGGCGGCGGTGGCGGCGGTGGCTCCTTGATCATGTGCACTTCCACAGGCGGCTTGGACGGCTCCTGCGGGGCATCAGGCGCGGAGCCAAGCCCGTACAGGAGCGCCAGAACCAGCAACCCTTCAAATGCCAGGACAAGGGCGAAAACAATTACCTTTTGTAGTGTATTATCACTCTGTTCCGCATACGTCATACCCATACCTCACTCAGAACGGCATAGTTTTTAGGAAGGAATTATTGGAAAATTTATTCTGGATGTTCTGATTTCACCAAATTTACTACGGGAGTATGACCAAATTTCTACGAAACGACTGATGCGATCCGCCTTGTTCTCCCCGGTTCAGCCGCGAAACACGCCAATCCGTTTTTCCGGCGGAACGGAAAAACACAATGGCCGCCGTTCCAGGCAATGCATATGCCAATGTACAGACACCGCATGCACCCTGCCCCAACTGGCCAAACCACTCATTCATCACGATTTATCCATAAACATTATTACCAACTCGAAATCAACCCTGATCTTATATGAAATGATCTGTCTTGATACCCTGCCTGCCGGATCATGATCTGGCGGGAAAACCAACGCGTTCAAACTGTCCTTAATTTCCTGTCGGGCAGAGCTGTGAAAAACCGTTATCGCCAGCTTGATCAAAAAAAAATCCCAGTCAAGCAAACTGTTAAAAAAATAAGGAAAAAATCGGATTTTGGCCCTTCGACAACCTGTTTTCCGGGCCATATTATCATGGCGCATGCAGGCTCCGGACAAAAAGAACACAACTCGAAACGATAGACAGATTTCACCTTAATTTCTTGATGAAAACAGATTCGTCCCCGTCACGTCCCGCCGTTGCCCCGCTGAAGCGTGGCAGCCCATCCCCTTCCGGCTGGAAGGCCACGGCTTCACCCTGCTTGACCATTTCCAGGCAGGCGGCAAAGGTGCTGCTCCAGGCAGATCGGCGCTGCCCTACCGAAAGCCCGTCCACCTGGCCCACGCGCATGCATTCGGGCAGCATCCAGTCCAGTGGCACCGGCGTATGTCGTGCGTTTTCAAGACATGCGCGTACGCGCATGCGGGCATCCTCTACCGAAAACAGATCCAGTTGCATCGGGGCATAGAACGGGGTCTCGACCGGCATGACCCCCCAATTGCCATCAAACACCGCAAGGCAGCCCCACAGGAACTCGATCCGGTCTACTTCCCACTGCGCCGATTCGTCACTTTCGGGTGGCCGCGCGCCGCCAAAGCCATGGACATCGCGCCCCAGTTGCGGTCTTGCCGCCAGCCACCCTGCCAGGGCCGCCGCGCCTTCGGCAGCAAGCAGACGCGTGCGCAGGTCGGCCGCTTCCTGTGTTGCCTGCTGCTGGCGCGGGTCATCTTCCGGCAGCATAAGACGTGAGCGCAGCAAAAGCAGGCCGGACGCCATGACCGCCCACTGTGCCTTCAGCCCCAGCGGCAGTGCGGCATGCGCACGCGCGGCTTCAGCCAGCTGGTCTATCAGGGTGACGATATCAAGCCTGACCAGGTCGATCTCACGCGCATGGGCCAACTGGAGCAGGTGGGACAGGCCACCGTGGTAGATATCAAGCCGGATAACGGGCTCACTACCCGCCACCGTGCCATCGAACAGCGTGAACTGGCCTGTCATCCCAGCGACCGTTCCGACAGACGAAAGGTCAGGGGGGGATAATGCTCCTCTGCCCGGCGCACAACCGGCATGGGTTCTCCACCACGGGTAAAGAAACCATAAACCACGGCCCGGTGCCCACGTGGCAGCCTGCGCCCTGCCTTGCGGCCCGGCAGGTAAGTGACCTGGCGCGGGGCTTCGGCAATACCCCAGTGGCGGTGCAGCCACGCCCGTGCATCGGGGTGGGTGGCACCAAGCGCCAGAATATGTGCGGGTACGGGCACAAGCTGATGGAAATCCAGCGGGCAGTCGCCATCTGTCCGCAAGGTCAGGCGGGCATGGCGCGCCTCGGCCGCGGCACGGAACTGGCGCGCCAGGATGCGACAGCCTTCAACCGACAGGCCAGCACGCCCGCGTGCCGGACCATCGTGGCCGATGGCCAGCGCAAACATGTCTTCTTCCACCCGTTCAGCATCGAAGGACCACGGGATCAGGCCAGGACCCGCCATCTCTGCCCCGAACGCGTCCATCACCGCATCCGGCCCATATACCAGCAGGTGCCAGTACTGCCACGGCGCAGGCCCGGCAGGTTTTGGCCAGGCGGAGAGCGGTCGCCGCCCACGTCGACCCGCAGCGCGGCGATTACCCGGAACCGGTGCATCCGCATCACGCGCGGTTGCGGGGGGCAGTTCAGCCCAGGGCAGGCGCAGGTTTTCAGTCATGGGCAAGCTGGCGTTCATACGGACGCAGGGCACGCGGGTCACGGTAGCGGGTATGCTGGCACAGAACAGTGGGGTCCATGCCCTGACGCAGGGCTTCCACAATATAGCCCGAACGCAGCGCATGGGCACTCAACCGGGCTGCAACGTCTGGTGCGACCTCGGCCATCAGCGCCCGGCGTTGCAGGATGCGCGTCACGGCATAGGGCGTAAGGGCCCGCCCACCCACGCGCTCCCCCTTGGAAATGGCACGGAAAAGCGGACCGGTCTGACGGTGCGCAACCTGCTGCCACGCGGCAAAGGCGGCAGCGGGACACAACGGACTATCCGCAGGCAGGGGCAGGCTGACCGGCTGCAGGGTTTCGCCCTCGCGGATGTTGAGCACCAACGCCGCACGGCCCACACTGACATCCTCCACCTGTAACCCCACCAGTTCCGAGCGGCGCAGGGCACCGGCAAAACCGAACAGCAGCAGGCAGCGGTCCCGTAGGCCCCGCACCCCGTCGTCACACCGCTCCACCATGGCGCGCAGCATGTCTGGTGTCACCACTTCTGGCAGCAACGCGGGGAGGCGGGACCGGTCGAGCATATGGGCAAGGGCTGCACGGATACGTTCATCCGTCACATTCCACGCCATGTTGTTGAAGCGGTGCATCTTGCCAATCGCGGCCAGGCGGCGGCGAATGGTGGCAGGTGCAAATTCCGCAAGGCTACGCAGATAGGCTGCCACCACGTCTGGCGTAGCGGGAATGGGGGCTACGGCGTGCGTCGCGCACCACTGCGTAAAATGCACCCAGTCGGCACGGTAGGCGCGCAACGTGGCCACCGCTTCCCGCGCGGGCGGGGGGGACAGATCAGCGGTTGCGGTCATGGTCGGGCATCCGGCATCACGGGTGTCAGACCAGCGTCATCCGGTTGACATCCACCATGCCGAAATCCGTGATCTTGAGGTGCGGGATGACCGGCAGCGGCAGGAAGGCCAGTTGCAGGAACGGTTCATCAAGCTGGCAGCCCAGCGCGCGTGCGGCGGCGCGCAGCACTTCAAGCTGGTCGCGCACGGTCTCGAACGGGGCATCGCTCATCAGCCCTGCCACCGGTAGCGGCATATCAGCCACCACCTGTCCATCGCGCACCACAACAAAGCCGCCACCGGTCTTTTCCAGATGGTTGACCGCAAGCGCCATGTCCGCATCATTCATGCCAACCACACATATATTGTGGCTGTCATGCCCGACCGAGGACGCCAGCGCCCCGCCCGAGAGGCCAAACCCCTTAACAAACCCGCGCCCGATATTGTCGTTATGCCCATGCCGCGCCACCACGCAGATACGCGCGATGTCCTGCGCCGGGTCGGGCTGGACAATGCCACCCGCCACCGGCAGGTCGGCATGCAGGAACGGCGTGATGATCTGGCCGGGCAGCAGGCCGATCACGGGGCGCTGCGTGCCGCTGCCCGCAACCTGCATATCCTTTGCCGTGACGGGACCGGGCAGGCTGATGCTGTCGGTGCCCACGGGGGGAATGATCTCACGCGCGGCAAACAGTGCATCATTGACCAGACGCCCCGCACTGATCACATCCGACACCCGGCATTCGCGCAGGTCATCAAGCAGCACGATATCCGCCCGCCGGCCCGGCGCGATCATGCCCCGGTCGCGCAGGCCAAAGGCATTGGCTGCGCTGAGCGAGGCGCTGCGATAGGCGGCCAGCGGCTCCACCCCCAGCGAGATGGCAAGGCGGATCAGATAATCCAGATGCCCTTCATGCGCGATTTCCAGCGGGTTGCGGTCATCGGTGCAGAAGGCGAAGAACGGTGACGTCGCGGGGTTAAGCAACGGCACCAGCGCACGCAGGTCCTTACACACCGACCCCTGGCGGATCAGCACCATCATGCCCTTGCGCACCTTTTCCAGCGCTTCTTCCGCCGTCGTGGCTTCATGATCGGTGGTGATGCCGGCACTCAGATAACCATTGAGCCTGCGCCCGCGCAGCAGCGGCGCATGGCCATCAATATGACCGCCAGCAAAGGCTTCCAGCTTTTCCATGCAGACCGGGTCGCCATTCAGCACGCCGGGAATATTCATGAACTCGGCCAGGCCAATGACCTTGGGATGGTCCCGGTAGGCCACCAGGTCTGCTGCCGCCAGGGTTGCGCCCGATGTTTCAAGATGGGTCGCAGGCACGCAGCTTGACAGGTTGACCCGCAGGTCCATGACCGTGCGCATTGCCGCTTGGGTAAAGTAGTCCAGCGCTGGGCGGCCCAGCACGTTGGCCATCTCGTGCGGGTCGCATATGGCGGTGGTCACGCCATGGGGAAGGACGCAGCGGTCGAATTCAAACGGGGTGATGAGCGAGGATTCGATATGCAGGTGCGTATCGATGAAGCCCGGCACGGCAATGCGGCCATGCCCCTCGATCACGTTCGTGCCCTCATACTGCTCCAGCGTGCCGACAATGGTGTCACCACATATGGCAATATCGGTTGGCAGCAGCTCCCCGGTTACCAGATCGAACAGGCGCACGTTGCGGATGACGGTATCGGCCACCATGCGCCCGCTACCCTGTGCGATCCGCCCGGAAATCACGCTGCCTGCCATATGTCCCGCTTTCGTACCGTTAATGATGGTCCGTAGCACTCTATCACAACCCGGCCACACGCAAGTCGGCACACGAATTCTTTTTCGCACTCACGCTGGCCCCCTTCATATGCGCATTGACAAGGACCATGCGTTTCCTGATCCTGAACGGACCAAGGGGAGTCCCGACAAGGGGCTGAGAGACCGCTGGCATGGACAACCATGCGCGCGGAGACCCTTCCGGGCGCATCGTGCGTTCCGGGGAACCTGATCCGGCTCATACCGGCGGAGGGACTGGTGCAGACAATCGGCTCAAGGCTGCGGCACAGCGCCCGCAGGTGAACACGTAAGCACGACGTGGCGCCCGGTTTTCTCCCCACACCCCCTGTCGGAGTGGACGCGAGGAGCATTGCCATGACCACCGTTGCTTCGCCTTCATCTCCCGACCATGTCACAACCGGCCCCATCATGGGGTCTGCCAAGGTCTGGTCCGCGCCCGAAGGGCATGCGCATATCCGCGTGCCGTTCCGCGAAATAGTACTTGAACCCAGCGCGAACGAACCGCCCGTGCGGGTGTACGACACCTCCGGCCCGTATACCGACCCGGCCGCGCGGATCGACGTGCGCGCGGGACTGGAACCGATCCGCGCCCCGTGGATCGCGGCACGCAACCTGCCCACCGTCACGCCACGCGCCGTACGACCCGAGGACAATGGCTTTGCCAGGGGCGAAAACCTTGTCCCCGCCTGTCCTGCCCCCCACCGCGTGCATGAAGGCCAGCCGGGGCAGATGGTTACGCAGTATGAGTTCGCGCGTGCGGGCATCATTACCGAAGAAATGATCTACGCCGCCCACCGCGAAAACCTTGGCCGCACCACGATGGTCGAGGGCGCCGCCACCCGTCGCGCCGATGGCGAGGATTTTGGCGCTGACATACCCGAATTCGTGACCCCCGAATTCGTACGCGCCGAAATTGCGGCGGGCCGCGCCATCCTGCCCGCCAACATCAACCACCCCGAACTTGAGCCCATGGTGATCGGGCGCAACTTCCTTGTGAAGGTGAATGCCAATATCGGCAATTCGGCCGTGACCTCATCGGTGGCGGAAGAGGTGGAAAAGATGGTGTGGTCCATCCGCTGGGGTGCCGACACGGTCATGGACCTGTCCACCGGGCGCAACATCCACAACATCCGCGACTGGATCCTGCGCAACGCGCCAGTGCCCATCGGCACGGTGCCGCTGTACCAGGCGCTGGAAAAAGTGGGCGGCGTGCCCGAGGACCTGACATGGGAGATCTTCCGCGACACGCTGATCGAGCAGGCGGAACAGGGCGTGGACTATTTCACCATCCACGCTGGCGTGCGGCTGCGGCATGTGCCGCTTACGGTCAACCGGGTAACGGGCATCGTCTCGCGCGGCGGGTCGATCATGGCGGGATGGTGCCTGCACCACCACCGCGAGAGCTTCCTGTATGAGCATTTCGGGGAGATATGCGACATCATGCGCCGTTATGATGTTTCGTTCTCGCTTGGTGACGGCCTGCGTCCCGGTTCCATCGCCGATGCGAATGACGCCGCCCAGTTCGCCGAACTGGAAACGCTGGGTGAACTGACAAAAATTGCGTGGGCCAAGGGCTGTCAGGTCATGATCGAAGGGCCGGGCCATGTGCCCATGCACAAGATCAAGGTCAATGTGGAAAAGCAGCTGCGTGAATGTGGCGAAGCGCCGTTCTACACACTTGGTCCGCTTACGACGGACATTGCACCGGGCTATGACCACATTACATCCGGCATCGGTGCCGCCATGATCGGGTGGTTCGGCACGGCCATGCTGTGTTACGTCACGCCGAAGGAGCATCTCGGCCTGCCCGACCGCAACGACGTAAAAGTGGGTGTGGTGACCTACCGCATTGCCGCCCATGCGGCCGACCTGGCCAAGGGGCACCCGGCGGCACGCATCCGTGACGATGCGATCAGCCGCGCGCGCTTCGACTTCCGCTGGAATGACCAGTTCAAGCTGTCGCTCGACCCGGATACGGCATGTTCGTACCATGATGAGACGCTGCCGCGCGAAGCACACAAGAACGCACATTTCTGTTCCATGTGCGGCCCCAAATTCTGTTCCATGCGCATAAGCCATGACCTGAAGGCCGATGCGCAGCGCCTTGCAGGGCTGGAGCAGAAAAAGGAAGAGTTCCGCAGCAACGGCAACCGGATCTATGTGCCAGTGGATGAGGCCGTGACATCGGCAGAATAAAGGACAATCCCGAAATAATGCCCTGATAAAATGGCAGAGGTTCTTAGGTGCCGCCTTTTTTCAAAGAGGCGGCATTCTTCCGAAGCTTTTTGCAAAAAGCTTCACCAGAAACTTTTCCAGGATTGGCCTTCCCCAATTATGAGTAACGGATCAGTCCGTCAGGGCTGCTTCTGCCTGCCGCACGGTTGCGGCATTGCCACCACTGCGGCGCAACATGAGGAACCGGCCCGACCAAGAACCGGCGATACGCCATTCCCCCTCGATCTCGGTGCCATCAGCATTCAGTGCACCCGTGTACAGCACGGCATGCTGTCGGCCACTGCCTTCATATGTTTTTGTAAACCGCACGCTGGCACCATGGCGCATGCCCCGTACGGTCGAGATAAAGCACGTATCGCCCTGCCCGCCAGCCACGCGCTCGGTCACGGTGCCACCCAACCGACCGCCCGCTTCAAACAGCGATGCGGAGAAAAACTCCGGCGGTAACGCATGGGGGTAGCTGAACTGCCCATCCCACTGTCCCGTTACATCCAGGGTCTTTTCAGTCATCGGGCGTGTTCTTTCCCTGTGCGGACTATTAAACCAGCCTGCTGATAAAAACTTCCGGGCGCCACCTTGTTTCACCCAAGCTGCACCAGAAACGTCCTCATGATGTTCAGCAGGTTTCATGAACGGCCCATGTTACACCGGCATGATTCGCCCAATGCACAATCACCAGGTCAGGGCCGGATATGCAAAATACCCGGCCCTGACCACACGATCAGATAACCTTTTCCACCCAGTTATGGGGATCAGGGGCCGTACCGCGCTGGATGGCGATCAGGGCGCTACGCAGCTTCGCTGTCACGGGGCCAATGCCCTGACCCTTGCCAACGACCGCATCGCCCTTTGGCCCACGGAAACGGCCGATGGGTGAGACCACTGCCGCCGTGCCGCAGGCGAACACTTCCTTGAGGCGACCCGACGCGGCATCGGCATAAAGCTGGTCGATGGCATAGGGTTCTTCGCGCACGGTCAGGCCCTGCGCGCGGGCCAGCGTAAGAAGCGAATCGCGGGTGATGCCACGCAGGATGGTGCCGGTCAGCGGCGGGGTGGCAAGGGAGCCGTCATCGAACACGAAGAACACATTCATGCCGCCCATTTCCTCGATCCAGCGGCGCTCCACCGCATCAAGGAACAGTACCTGCGCGCAGCCATGGCCTTTAGCTTCCTGCTGGGCCAGCAGGCTTGCAGCATAGTTGCCACCGCATTTGGCCTCACCGGTGCCACCGGGGGCGGCGCGGCAGAAATCGGATACCCACACGCTCACCGCCTCTTCGCCAAAATAGGCACCCACGGGAGACGCGATGACCATGAACAGATATTCCGATGCAGGCTTCACACCAAGAAAAGTCTCGTTCGCAATCATGAAGGGGCGGATGTACAAGCTTTCATCGGGCTTGTCCGGCACCCATGCATGATCCACGCGCACCAACTGGCGCACGGCCTCGACAAACACCTCTTCGGGCACTTCCGGCATGGCCAGGCGGGCGGCCGATTTGGCAAAACGCGCGGCGTTGGCATAAGGGCGAAATAGGGTAATGCCACTTTCCGCCGTGCGGTAGGCCTTCATCCCTTCGAAAATTTCCTGCGCGTAGTGCAGCACGGCACAGGCCGGGTTGAGCGCAAGCGGCGCAAAGGGCTGTACGCGGGCATCGTGCCACCCCCTGCCTTCCTGATAGCGGATAACGACCATATTATCTGTAAAGACACGCCCGAAACCGGGATTGGCCAGAATCTGCGCCCGCTGCTGTGCCGTGACAGGCGACGCATTGGGGGAAAGCGTGAAGGGAAGGGAAGTGGCGCTGTCCATAGCCTTTATTTCTCTTTCATCATGGCGCGGGCACGCTCCTCAAAGCGCACTCCTGCCCGCATTCAGCCGCGGGCAGTACAAGCATGAAGTTCACCAGAACATTCCGCCGGTCAACCCCGCACAGGCGGGGCAGAGCTGTATTTCATGCCTGATCCAGCCTGAAACCCATGGCCCGCAGGGCCTGGGGCAGGTGTTCGCGGCCATGCAGGGCGGCAGCATTACCCAGCCGCGCCAGCACGCTTTCGCTCCAACTGCGCGCCGGCTGGTCCTGACTGGCGCGGGCTGCGCGCACACGCTCGTCATAGGCCGCGATATCGGCGGGGACCGACGGTTGTGCGTCATACCGCTCCCGGTGCAACACGACATGCTGCGGCAGGCGCGGCCTGATGCTTGTGGGATGGTTGCGGTCTGGATAGCCAACACTCATGCCACACACCGCAAGCGCGCGCGGCGGCAGGCCCAGTTCGGTCGCAATGGCTTCGGGCTGGTTGCGCACCGCCCCCACATACACGATTCCCAACCCGTAGGATTCAAGGGCGGCGGCCGCGTTCTGGGCGGCCAGAGCCGTATCGATCACGCTGGTCACGAACGTATCGAGCATGTCCAGTCCCGGCAGGGCGCAATCCTGGGCGCGCCCCACCTGCTCCAGCCGCGACAGGTCAGCCACCCATGCCAGAAAAAGCGGTGCCTGCGCGATGAACGCCTGTTCGCCCGCCAGTTCGGCAATCCGCGCGCGCTTTTGCTCATCCTGCACGGCAACCACGCTCCATGCCTGCATGTTGCACGCGGTGGAGGCCGACTGCGCGGCCGCCACGGCAGCTTCCAGCACACCTTCGGGCAATGCGGTGGGGCTGAAGGCACGCACCGAGCGATGCGCCATCAGACTCCGCGCCACCGGGCTTTCGGGCAGGGGCGGCGTGGGCGGCCGGGTGCCGTAACGGGCCTGCCACAGGGCATTCATGGATGACAGGGCGGGAAAGGAAGAAACGGTAACATCGGACATTGGCATGCCTCCTGCCTGCACAACGGTGGCGGACAGGGAAGCAGACCACACCACCCCGCACCCGAAAAGCAGGCGAAACATCACACCTGCCCTGCACATTCCGCCACGCGACCACACAGGGACCGACAAGCAGGCGCCCACACAAAAAAAGACCAACAGGTCTTTTTAAAGTTCCTTCCATAACAATAATCTTTCCTATTCCCTCCCTTCACGTTCATGCGAAGTCACCCCGCCAGCTATAGGAAAACAGACCTAAATCATGCATGAAATCACCACGCAGAAGGCCGATACGAGCCATTCTTTCCCCCTGACCGAAGGAGCCTGCCAGCATGTTCGAGGCCCTCATGATCCGCCGCGCCGAAGGCGTGGTCACCACCCGGCTGGAACAGATCGCACCTGATACCCTGCCCGAAGGCGACGTAAGCGTGCAGGTCAGCCATTCCAGCCTGAACTATAAGGATGCCATGGCCATAACCCGTGGCACACCGGTGGTACGGCGCTTCCCCATGGTGCCGGGCATCGACCTTGCGGGGCAGGTGGTGCATTCGGATGATCCCGTCTACCAACCCGGCGATCAGGTCATCGCCACCGGATGGGGATTAGGGGAAAGCCATTGGGGCGGCCTTGCGGGCATGGCGCGGCTGCCGGGGCGGTGGCTGCTGCCCCGGCCCGGCAACCTGTCCGCACGGCAGGCGATGGGAATCGGCACGGCAGGCTTTACTGCCATGCTGTGCGTGATGGCGCTGGAAGATGGCGGGGTAACGCCTGCCTCAGGCCCCATCATCGTCAATGGTGCGGGTGGGGGCGTGGGCGGCATGGCCATCATGCTGCTGGCCCAGCTTGGCTATGAAGTGGTGGTCGTAACCGGCAGGCCACAGTTGCATGCCTACCTGACCAGCCTGGGGGCTACCGAAATCCTGCCGCGCGATACGCTAAGCCCAACCGGCAAGGCACTGGAGACGGCGCGCTGGGCGGGGGGAATCGATGTGGTGGGGGGTGAGGCACTGGCCACCATGTGCGCCTCCATCCGGCACGGGGGTACGGTTGCGGCCTGCGGGCTGGCAGGCGGCATGAACCTGCCGCTGACCGTGGCCCCCTTCATCCTGCGCAATGTGCGACTACAGGGAATCGACAGTGTCATGTGCCCGCGCCCGCGCCGCATGGCGGCATGGGCCCGGCTGGCGCGTGATGTGGACCCGACCCGGCTGGACAGCATGCTGCACGACGCGCCACTGAATGATGCCATTGTAACCGCCCCGCGCATCCTGGCCGGTCACATCCGGGGGCGCACGGTCATCACCATCGCCTGAACGTAAAAAGCGGCACGCCCGCAGGGGAATGCCGCTTTCTGCAATCTGGCAGGCAATGGAGCGCCGAGGCATTTCCAGCGAAAACCGCTTCGGTGAAAATGCTCCGGTTTATTATTCTTACGAATATCTTCACCTGTTTGAATGCACGCATTCAAACAGGACGCGCTCTAGTGGCAGGGGAAGCCCAGCAGGTGACGGCCGTCATGCACGAATTCATGCACGTAATGGCCGGAGATGAGCGAGGTCGCGCCCTGCTCCGCACCAACGAAATAGATCAGCAGCGAGGCCAGTACCAGGCCGAACACACCCCACGGCAACAGGTCTCGCACCGGGATGGAAACCTGCGGCGCTGCAATGCCCGTGCTGGACAGGACGGATGTATCTTGGCTCATACCGGAAAACTCCATGGATCACGCACAACCCGGAGCAGTATGCATGGAACCTGGCGCGCACACCTGTCCCCGTATCCCGGATCTGGCGCCATGTTTCCAAAATTGGCATGAAAGGTCAATCACTCCCTTGCGGGGTCCACCCCTTCGCGCCACGCAGGTCCGCATATCATGAACCAGATCCTGACCTGTCTTGCCCTGCCGGTACCCGACAGCCTGCGCCGAGGCCATTTTCCCAGCCCATATGATGGCCCGCCGCCCCTGCCCCCCGCAATCAGGCGCGCCATGTCAGAGGCACAACTGGTCTTCGTACCACCTGCCCTCGTCCTGACCTGCCCATCCCCCGTCGTGCGGCCCGATACGGGCGTGAACGGCATGGACATGGGAACATGGGGGGGTATGGCACTGAAAGACCTGCCCCCTGCCGAGCTTGCCCGCTGGGTGGCTGACCCTGACTTCGCTCCGCCGGGCGGACAGAACAGGGCAGCCCATCTGGCGCATATGCAGGCCTGGCTTGCCGCCCTGCCCGTCTCCCCCACCCGGCTGTGCGTTCTGGCCGATACGACAGTGATCCGCGCCATTGTGGTAGCGGCACTGGGCGGGAACGGGACCATGCTGTCGCGGCTGGATATCGCCCCGCTCAGCCACACCAGACTGACCCGGCACGCACGCTGGCGCGTGGCGGTGGTGGGCGCGCCCCTGCACTGAGGACTAGCATGATGGCAGGACATGTCACGCCATGCTGCCTTGTCTTTGACAGCGCGGGGGCCAATCGTCTAATCCAGCCAGACGATGGTTCCCCATTGGGGAGAATAGGGAAGACGGTGCGCCCGACAGGCAAATCCGTCGCTGCCCCCGCAACTGTAAGTGGCTGTTTTCCGGCCCGGCCCGCCATGGGGCTGGCAGTGTCACTGGTGCGCGCCGCAAGGTGGCGCCGGGAAGGCCGCCGGAAAGTCGAGACTCCACCCTCCGCCACAAGCCAGGAGACCTGCCATCCTTCCCGGTTCCCGCTACGGGTCGCCGGAAACAGGACCGATATCTGGATCGCATGGCTGGCGGGGTGCCCGGCACGCGACGGGCCACCGCCACGCGGCTTCGCGGGCGGGGCCGCAACCGTGCACCCCGCCACCAGGCCAGCCCACGCGGCAGGCCGCACAGAGGGCACGTCGCCATATGATCACGCTTCCACAGACGATATCCACACCGGGTAACCCGCCACCCGTCCATCTGCATGTCTGTGTTACGTGCCGCCGGGGGCTGCCCGCATCCGACAACCCGCAGGGGCGGCAGTTGCATGATGCGCTGGTGGCGCTGGCCCATGACAGCCCGCAGGTCGTCATCCATGAGGTCTCCTGCCTTGCCGCGTGCGATGCAGGCTGCACCGCCGTGGTCGCCAGCCCCGGCAAGTGGGGCTGGCTGCTGGCCAATCTTGGCCCTGAAAAAGCAGAAGACCTGCTGACCTACATCACCGCCTATGCTGCCGCGCGCAGCGGCACCGTCATGCCATCGCGCAGGCCCGCCAGCCTGTCGGACATGGTACGCGGCCGCTTTCCCGCATCGCTTTTTTCTGGAGCCTGATCGCCATGACCTCTTCCTCCACCGCCCGTGCACGGGTACCCGTTACCGTCATCACCGGCTTTCTGGGTGCCGGCAAGACCACGCTACTGCGCCATGTGCTGGCCAACGCCAAAGGCCAGCGCATTGCCATTGTGGTCAATGAATTCGGCACGCTTGGCATTGATGGCGACACGCTGCGCGCCTGCGGCGTGGAAGGCTGCCGGGACGAGGACATTGTGGAACTGACCAATGGCTGCCTATGCTGCACGGTGGCGGACGATTTCCTGCCTACCATGGAAGCGCTGCTGGACCGTGATGCACCGCCCGACCATATCGTGATCGAGACTTCGGGTCTTGCCCTGCCCAAGCCGCTGCTCAAGGCGTTCGGCTGGCCCACCATCCGCACGCGCATGACGGTGGATGGCGTGGTGACCGTGGTGGACGGCCCCGCCGTTGCCGCCGGGCGCTTTGCCGATGACCCCGAGGAAGTGGCCCGCCAGCAGGCCGCCGACCCCTCGCTCGACCACGATAACCCGTTGGCCGAGGTGTACGAGGACCAGCTGCTGTGCGCCGATCTGGTAGTGTTGAACAAGACCGACCTCATGACCGCCACGCAGGCCGATGCGGTGGAAGCCGCGATCCGTGCCGAGATCCCGCGCGCGGTCAAGGTGGTGCGTGCGACCGACGGGCAGGTTGATCCCGCCATCCTGCTCGGCCTGGATGCGGCGGCGGAGGATGACCTTGATGCCCGCCCTTCCCACCACGATGCGGAAGGGGGCGAGCACGAGCATGATGATTTCGAGAGCTTCGTGCTGCCCATTACCGAACAGGCCAGCGTAGAGGAATTCATCAACCGGCTGAAAACCGTAGCCGAACAGCACGACATCCTGCGCATGAAGGGCTACGCCACGGTTGCGGGCAAGCCCATGCGACTGGCGGTGCAGGGCGTGGGCGGCCGCTTCCGCCACCAGTTTGACCAGCCCGTACCCAAGGCTGGTCCGCGCGGCGGCAACCTTGTGGTCATTGGTCAGAAGGGGCTGGACCAAGCTGCGATTGCGCGCATGCTGGCGTAGTATCCAAGGCAAACTGATAAAAGTTCTTGGGCGCCGCCTTTTCTTTAAAAGGCGGCGTTCTTCGAAGCTTTTTGGGAAAAAATCTTCACCAAAAACTTTTTTATGATTTCACGGGAACGGAGCGGGCACCATGCATCTGCTGGCACGCGAAATCCGCACGCTGGATGACGGCGATCAGGCGCAGGACCTGGGGCATGCCCCGGCCGATATCGTGTTCCTGTCTTTCTCCGACAGTGACCTGCTGTGCCTGGACGCCGCACATACGGCAGAGGATGCGCCCGCCGCCAGCCTGCGCAGCGCCAACCTCTCATGCCTGCTGCACCCCATGTCCATCGACCTGTATGTGGCCGATACCATCATGGAGTCGCGTTGCGTGGTGGTGCGGCTGCTGGGGGGCCTGGAATACTGGCGCTACGGGGCGGAAGAACTGGCACGCGCCTGCCAGCAGGCCCGCATTCCACTGGCCTTTGTGGCGGGTGACGGGCGCGATGACCCACGCCTTGCCCGGCTTTCTACCGTGACGGAACCCATCCGCGCACGCCTTGACGCGCTGCTGCGCGCGGGCGGGACAACCAATACCGCCACCGCCCTGCGCCTGATGGCACATCTGGCCGGGTGTGGGCCGGATGAGAACACGCCGCCCGAACCCCTGCCGCCTGCGGGCCTGCTACAGGTGGCGGATGCAGCCCTGCCGCTGCGCGCGCTGGTGGTGTTCTACCGCGCGCACCTGCTGGCGGCGGATATCGACCCCATCATGGCGCTGGCTGATACTCTGGCCCGCTACGGCATGGGGGCGGATCTTTTATACGTGACCTCGCTCAAGGATGCGGCATCCGTGCGTATCCTGACTGCCCGCCTTGCGGCGGCACCGCCAGATGTCATCATCAACGCCACCTTTTTTTCCGCCCGCGCGGGGGTGGATAACGCCTCCCCGCTCGACCTTGCGGGCGTGCCGGTACTGCAGGTGCAGCAGCCCGGCATTGCCCATAACCTGTGGCGTGACAGCCTGCGCGGCCTGTCGCAGGCCGACCTTGCCATGCAGGTCGTGCTACCCGAACTGGACGGGCGGATTCCCGCCTTCCCCATTTCCTTCAAGGAAGAAACCACACCCGGCCTGCCCGCGCGCCATGTACCCCATGCGCCGGGCATCGACATGACCTGTGCGCGCGCGGCAGGCTGGGCACGGCTGGGCCATAAACCGGCTCCCGCGCGGCGGGTAGGCATCGTGCTGTCCGATTATCCCGGCGCGCAGGGTGCGCCCACCGGGCAGGCAGCCCATGCGGTGGGGCTGGACAGTTTTGCAAGCCTTGAGCACATCATGCGCCTGCTGGATAGTGCGGGCTACGATACGGGCCACGCCCCTCTGCCCACGGCGGACGGACTGGCCCACGCACTGGCCCGTGCGCCAGCGCGGCCCTTTATATCGGTTTCCACCTATCGGGGCTGGCTGGCCGCCCTGCCTGCCGCACTCCAGGTCACGCTTGAAGCGTGCTGGGGTGCACCGGAGAATGATCCGGCCTGCGCCGATGGCCGGTTTCACCTGCGTCATGTGCAACTGGGCCAGATCGTACTGGCGCTGCAACCCGACCGTGGCACGACCACCGACCGCCATGGCGGCTACCATGATCCCGACACACCGCCACGCCATGCCTATGTCGCCTTCTACCTGTGGTTGCAGCATGGGCTGGGACTGGATGCCATGGTGCATCTGGGCACGCATGGCACACTGGAATGGCTGCCCGGCAAGGCGGCGGCCCCGTCAGTCACCTGCTGGCCTTCGGTTCTGGTGGGCGGGATGCCGGTCATCTACCCCTTCATCGTCAATAACCCCGGCGAGGCAGCCGCCGCGCGCCGCAGGTTGGGGGCTGTAACCATCGGGCACCTGACCCCCCCCATCATGGCGGCGGGCCATGCAGGCCATGACACGGGCGAACTGGAGCGCCTGATTGATGAATATGCCGCAGCCGACGGGCTGGACCGTAGGCGGGGCGCCATCCTGCGTGGTGAAATCCTGCAACGCGCCGACAGCCTTGGCCTGCTGGGCGAAAGCGGCGTGGACCGCGGGACGGACGAGGACGAGGCCCTTGCCCGCCTTGATGCCTACCTGTGTGACGTGAAGGACCTGCAGATCCGCGACGGGCTGCATATATTCGGCTGTCCCGCGCCACGCATGGCGGAACTGGCCCATGCCATTGCCCGCTCGTGCGGCGCGCAGGCCCCGGAAGGTATCGCAACCCGGCTGGCGGCCTGCGGGCAGGCGGAAAGCCATGCCCTGCTGGCGGCACTGGACGGGCGCTTTGTGCCGGCAGGCCCCGCAGGTGCCCCCACGCGCGGGCGGGCGGACGTGCTGCCCACGGGGCGCAACCTGTACGCCATGGACCCGCGCGCCATTCCAACCCGGTCGGCACTGGTGCTGGCGCAGCGCAGCGCGGAACTACTGCTGGAGGAACATCTGCAAGAACAGGGCGAGCCACTGCGCAGCCTTGTGATCGACCTATGGGGCTCGGCCAGCCTGCGCACCGGCGGCGAGGACCTGGCCCTGGCCCTGCTGCTGATGGGCGTAAAACCGGTATGGGATCATGCCTCGGGCCGGGTCACGGGCATCGAGATCATTCCCATGGCGGAACTCGACCGTCCGCGCGTGGATGTGACGCTGCGCCTGTCGGGGCTGTTCCGCGATGCCTTTCCCGGCCAGATCGCCCTGTTTGAACAGGCGGTGCAGGCCATTGCGGCGCGTACCTCCGAATCCCCCGACCTCAACCCGCTGGCCGCCAGCACGGCGGGACTGGAGGGAGATGCCCTGCACGCCGCCACGGCGCGCATGTTTGGCGCGGCGCCCGGCACGTATGGCACGGGGATGGAGGACATGCTCGCCCACGGTACATGGCAGGCGCGTGATGAACTGGGCCAGGCATGGCTGGACGGTTCCGCCTGGACCTATGGCGGCAGGCGCGAAGGCACGCAGGCGCCCGACATGCTGGCAGCCCGCATGGCACAGGCCGCCATCGTGCTTCACATGCAGGACAATGCGGAAACCGACATACTGGAAAGTGTGGAGGCCGCCACCCATGAGGGCGGCATGGCCGCCGCCGCCGCCATGCTGGGCAACGCGCCACGCCTTGTGCATGGCGACACATCCTGCTCCGACACCCCTCGCCTGCGTGCCACGGCGCAGGAAGTGGCGCGCGTAGTGCGCGGGCGGCTGGCCAACCCGGTCTGGCTTACGGGCATGCGCCGCCATGGCTACCGGGGTGCGGCCGAGATTGCCCGCACCACGCAGGCTCTGCACGGCTTTGCCGCAACCCTGCCCACGCGCCTTGACCGGCAGTTTGACCTGACCTTCGCCGCCGTGCTGGATGACCCGGAAATGGATGCCTTCCTGCGCGATGCCAACCCCGATGCCCATGCGGCCATCCGCCGCCTGCTGGCCGATGCCCTGAAGCGCGACCTGTGGCGCCCGCGCGCCAACAGCGCCAGCCTGCTGCTCGATCCCGCGCCATGACCACCGCTCCCAGCGTGCGGGGCTGGTGCCCCGGTCTGCATACCCCCATGCAGGCCGCCGATGGCTGGCTGGTGCGCGTGCGCCCACCACTTGGCCGCCTGTCGGGACAGCAGGCACACGCCATTGCCCGGGCGGCGCGCACCCATGGCAACGCGCTGATCGAGCTGACCAGCCGGGGCAACCTGCAACTGCGTGGCCTGACACCCGACAGTGCGCGCGCCTTTGCCCGTGACATGCATGAAGCCGACCTTGCCAGCGCGGACGCCGCGACCGAAGCCCGGCGCAGCCTGCTGCTCTCGCCACTGGCCGGAATCGACCCGCATGCCGCACCCGATGCCTCAGATGTCATCCGCACGCTTGATGCCGCCCTTGCCGATGCCACCACCCTGTGCGGCCTGCCCGCCAAATTCGCGGTTGCGGTGGAATGCGGGGGCTACGTGCCCACCGGCACGCTGCGGGGGGATATCGTGCTACGCGCCAGTGGAGAAAGCTGGCTGGTCGTATGTGGCGCGCGGGCATGGCCCTGCACCGGGACAGCGGGCGTGGAGATGGTCGTGGCACTTGCCCATGCACTAGCAGCACTGGATGCACCTGCCCGCCCATTGCACGACCCCGCACAGGCCGATACGGCCTTTGCAGCCCTTGGCGTGCTGGACGCCACACGGCCCGCACCGCAGGGACGCCACGAACCACCCCCGCTGGCAGGCATCCTGCCCGGCCACGCCATGGGTGCGGTCCTGCCACCCGGACCGATCCATGCGGATATGCTGGATGACGTGGCCCTGTGGTGCGCGCACAACGGCAACGGTCACATGCGCATTGCCCCATGGCGTGCGCTTGTCATGGAACACTGTGCCACGCCACCACCCCAGCCTGGTCTGATAACCGATCCGGCCGACCCGCGCCTGCGGGTATGGGCGTGCATCGGCGCACGCGGTTGCGCCTGCGCACCGCGTGACGTGATTGCCGATGCCCTTAGCCTTGCCCCGGACCTGCCACCGCACCTGCGCCTGCATGTATCTGGTTGCCCGAAGGGATGCGCCCATCCCGCCCCTGCGGACCTGACGCTGGTGGCCCGGACAGATGGCTACAGCCTGTGCCCGCATGGCCGGGCGGACGAGACACCTGTAGACAGCGGGCTTTCGCTGGCACAGATACAGCGGATCATGCGGGGCTGGCCCCGCACCCTACAGGACGCCACCCAACCCAACGGGAGAACACGACCGGCATGACCCCGCAGACGGAACCGTACGACTATATTCATGATGGCGCGGCCATCTATGCCCGGTCCTTCGCCATTATCCGCGCCGAGGCCGACCTGGGCGGCCTGAGCGAGGCCGAGGCCCGCGTGGTCGTACGCATCATCCACGCCTGCGGCATGGTGGATGTGGCAAAATCCATCCACATGTCGCCCGATTTCGTTACCCGCGCCCGCGCGGCCCTGCTGGCGGGGCGGCCCGTGCTGTGTGATGCGAATATGGTAGCTCATGGCGTGACCCGTGCGCGCCTGCCAGCCGACAACCCGGTCATCTGTACCCTGCGCGACCCGCGCACGCCCGCCATCGCGCGGGAAATCGGCAATACCCGCTCGGCCGCCGCGATGGACCTGTGGGGCAATGACCTGAAGGATGCCGTGGTGGCCATTGGCAATGCCCCCACCGCGCTGTTCCACCTGCTGGAAATGATCCGTGCGGGCGCACCACGTCCCGCCGCCGTAATCGGCATGCCGGTCGGCTTTGTGGGCGCTGCCGAATCCAAGGAAGCACTGGCGGAGTTTGGCGACCTACCCTTCATCATCGTACGCGGGCGGCTGGGTGGCAGCGCCATGGCGGCGGCCACCGTCAATGCGCTGGCGAGTGAAGCGGAATGACGCAGGGCACACAGGCGGGCCGCCTGTCCATACTTGGCATGGGGCCGGGCGACCCGGAACTCATGACCATAAAAGCCGCGCGCCTGTTGCGTGAAAGCCCGGTCATCGCGTGGTTCTGCCGCCATGACCGCCCCGGCCATGCGCGCGAGATTGCGGGCGACCAGTTGCCCAGAACGGCCACAACCCTGCGCTTTGCCTACCCCTTCACCACCGAGATCGCGGTCAGCGACCCCGCCTACCTGGTGCGCATGGCAACCTTTTATGATGACTGCGCCCGGCAGGTGGCCGATCACCTGGAGACCGGAACGGACGTAGCGCTGCTATGCGAGGGCGATCCCTTCCTGTTCGGCTCGGCCATGTATGTATTCGACCGGCTGCATGAACGCTTTGAATGCGCCATCGTGCCCGGCATTACCGCCATGAGCGGCTGCTGGTCGGCAGCGCAGCGCCCCATGGTGCACGGCGATGACGTACTGTGCGTCATACCCGGCACACTGGATGAAGCGGCCCTAATACAGTGGCTGGAACACGCCAATGCCGCCGTGATCATGAAGCTGGGCCGCAACCTGGAAAAAGTGCGCCGCGCGCTGCGCGCCACGGGGCGGGAAGCGCGTGCGATCTACGTCGAGCGCGCAACCCAGCCGCAGCAGCGCAGCATGAAACTTGCCGACATGACCGGGCCCGCCCCCTATTTCTCCATCATCCTCGTCCCCGGTCGGGAGGGCGCGCGATGACGGAGATGACGGGGCGGATTTTTGTGGTGGGGCTTGGTCCGGGCAATACAGCCCAGCGCACGCCAGAGGCCGATGCCGCCCTGGCGCAGGCCACCGACCTGATCGGCTATGCGCCCTATGTGGCCCGCGTTGCCGCAGGCCGGGATGTGGTGCGCCACGCCAGCGACAACCGTGTAGAACTGGACCGCGCGCGCCATGCGGTGGAACTGGCGCTGGCTGGCAGGACCGTGGCCGTCGTATCTGGTGGGGATGCCGGAGTCTTTGGCATGGCCAGCGCGGTATTCGAGGCGATTGACCATGGTCCCGCCGCATGGCGGGGGGTGGACGTTACGGTCATACCCGGCCTGTCTGCCGTGCTCGCCGCCGCCGCCCGGCTGGGGGCACCGCTGGGGGGGGATTTCTGCGTCATTTCGCTGTCCGACAACCTCAAACCGCGTGAGGTTGTTCACCGCAGGCTGTCGGCGGCAGCGGAGGCGGGGCTGGTCATTGCACTCTACAATCCGCGCTCAAAGGCACGGCCGGACCAGCTGGGCGAGGCCCTTGACCTGCTGCGCACCATTTTGCCGGGCACCGTGCCGGTCGCCTTCGCGCGCGCCATAGGCCGTGCGGATGAGCGCGTGATCCTGACCGACATTGCCCATGCCGACCCCGAACAGGTGGACATGAGTACACTGGTACTGATCGGCTGCCCGCTGACCCATGTCATTACCCGCGCGAACGGGGAAAAATGGCTCTATACCTCCCGCAGCGTGGCGGCCCCGTGCGCGTGAAGCCCGTCCAGCCACGCCATGGCGGCGAGGGTATCGGCCACGGTATGGGCACACGCCACGGGAGGGCGGGCCACCATGATCACTGCCACCCCCAGCCTGCGTGCCGCCGCCAGCTTGGCACGTGTGGCGCTGCCGCCGGAATTCTTGGTCACGATCACATCAATCCGCTCCCGGCGCAGCAGGACTTCTTCTTCCGCCTCGGCAAAGGGACCCCGGGCCAGCAGCACCCGGCAGCCCGGTGGCAGCAGGCTGGCATCGGGGTGATCCACGCTGCGCAACAGCCAGTCATGCGCGCCCGCACCGGCAAAGGGCAGCAGGTCCTTGCGGCCAACCGTCAGCAGTACGCGCCGGGGTTTGGCGCCCAGCGCACGGGCGGCGGCCTGCATGTCAGGCACGAGGGTCCAGCGGTCATCTGGCGTAGGCGCCCAGCCCGGCCGCTCCACGCGCAGCAGCGGCACATGGGCTGCCGCACAGGCCCGCACCGCATTGCCGCTGATCTGTGTAGCGAATGGGTGGGTGGCGTCCACCACTGCGTCGATACGGTGCGCCAGCAGCCAGTCACGCAGCCCATCGGCCCCGCCAAAGCCGCCAATGCGTACAGCCAGCGCAGGCAGGACAGGCGCGCGGGTGACACCGGCAAGCGAGACGGTAGTGTCAAACCGTGCGGCGTGACGTTCCAGCAGCGTGTAAAGCTGCCGTGCCTCCGTCGTGCCGCCCAGAACCAGAACCCGCATCGCTTTCCCCTACCATCCAGCCGGGGCATCGCATGACCTCCCCCTGGCTACATGTTATCGGCATTGGGGAAGACGGTGTCGAGGCCCTGCCCGCAACCCATCGCGCGCTGATCGCGGAGGCGGAACTGGTGGTCGGTGGCGCGCGCCACCTTGCCCTTGCCGCCCCGCTGGTCACGGGCCGTACGCTGGCATGGCCACACCCGCTGGCGGATGGCATTGCCGAAGTGCTGGGCGGGCGTGGCAGGCCAGTTTGCGTGCTGGCATCGGGTGATCCGTTCCTGTTCGGCATTGCCAGCACACTGCACCGCCATGTGCCGATGGGGGAGATGGTGTGCCTGCCCAGCCCCTCCTCCATAGCGCTTGCGTGCAACCTGCTGGGCTGGGCGGAGCAGGACATCACACTGCTCTCCCTGTGTGGCCGCCCGATGGAGGCTACCGCCCCTGCCCTGCAACCCGGCGGCAGGCTGGTCGTGCTCTCGGCTGACGAGCACACGCCCCGCGCTTTCGCGCGCTGGCTGGACGGGCGGGGCTTTGGCAGCTCCACCGTGCACATACTGGGCAGGCTGGGCGGCGATGCGCAGACACACCACAGTGCACGGGTGTCGGACGTGGCGCAGGCAGACAGTCTGGACGTGCCAAGGCTCAACCTGATGGCCATCGAGGTGGTCGCGGCGCGCAATGCGCTGGTCATCCCGCTGGCCTGCGGCCTGTCGGATGATCTGTTCGACCATGACGGGCAGATCACCAAGCGCGAAATCAGGGCCGCCACCCTCTCCGCCCTTGCCCCACGACAGGGGGAAATATTGTGGGATATCGGCGCGGGGTCCGGTTCCATCGGCATTGAATGGATGCTGCGCCACCCGGCCAACCGGGCCATTGCCGTCGAGAAATCGGCCACACGCCGGGCCCGCATTGTCCATAATGCGCTCAACCTTGGCGTGCCCGCACTTGAGGTTGTAGCGGGAGAGGCCCCGGTCTGCATTGCGCAGATGCAGGCTGATGGCCTGCCCGTACCCGATGCCATCTTTGTGGGCGGCGGCATCAGCAATCCCGGCATGCTGGAAGCGGCATGGCAGGCCCTGCGCCCCGGCGGGCGGCTGGTGGCCAATGCCGTAACGCTGGAGAGTGAGGCAAGCGTAATGGCCGCGCACGCAAGATGGGGCGGCATGCTGACACGGATGCAGGTGGAACGACTGGAGCCGATCGGACGCTTCAACGCCTTCCGTCCCGGCATGACCGTAACCAGCTATGCCGTGACCCGCACGGAAAACACGCCATGATCGTAGCCGGACTTGGGCTGCGCAGCGGGTGCGAGGCAGGCGACATCATTGATCTCATCAACACCACACAGGCGCGCTGTGGCAGGCGGCCGGACCTTGTGGCCGTGCCCGCCTTCCGCTACCGCGAGGCGGGACTACAGGCCGCAATGGCCCGGCTGGGGCTGGAACTGCGCGCCATAACGCCCGATGAACTGCTGGCCGCACAACCACGCTGCGTCACCCGCTCGGCCCGCGCGCAGGCGGCACTTGGCGTGGCCTCGGTGGCGGAAGGCTGTGCGCTGGCGGCGGCGGGGAAAAGCGCACGGCTGATCGTGCCACGCCTGACCGGCCCGCACGCAACATGTGCCATGGCACAGGGAGAAGATGCATGACCGTACACTTCATTGGCGCAGGCCCCGGTGCCGCCGACCTGCTGACCCTGCGCGGGCGCGACCTGCTGGCAAAATGCCCGGTCTGCCTGTACGCGGGCTCCATCGTACCCACCGAAATGCTGGAGCACTGCCCGCCGGGCGCACGGCTGGTCGATACCGCGCCACTCACGCTGGACCTGATCGAGGCGGAATACATCCGTGCCCATGCGGCGGGGCAGGATGTAGCACGCCTGCATTCGGGCGATCTTTCGGTCTACAGCGCCGTGGCCGAGCAGGTCCGCAGGTTGGACCGCAACGGCATTGCGTGGACCATGACACCGGGCGTGCCCGCCTTTGCCGCCGCCGCCTCTGTTCTGGGGCGGGAACTGACCGTGCCGGAAGTAGCCCAGAGCGTGGTGCTAACGCGCGTGAGCGGCCGGGCTTCGGCCATGCCGGAGCGCGAGAAACTGGCCGCCTTTGGCGCCACGGGGGCGACGCTGGCCATCCATCTGGCCATCCATGTGCTCGACCGGATCGTGGCTGACCTGACGCCATTCTATGGCGCGGACTGCCCCGTCGCCATCGTGGCGCGGGCGACATGGCCGGACCAGATGGTGTTGCGGGGCACACTGAGTGACATTTGTGAAAAACTGGCTGCCAACCCGATCGAACGCACCGCACTGGTGCTGGTCGGACGCGCGCTCGGTGCCCATGATTTTCGTGAAAGCGCGCTATATAACGCTGATTACCACCGCCGCTTCCGGTCCTGAACCGGACATCACCGCCTTTTTTCAGAAAAGACGACGCGCTCTGAAGCTTTTTGAAAAAAGCTTCACCAAAAACTTCTTTACGGTTTACGACACAGGGTGCGGACCGTACCGGGCGACCAGCGCGCCCGCGCGGTCGAACAGCAGCACATCCAGCATGCACGGCGTTCCCGCCATTACAGCAGCTACCGTCCGCCACGCCCCCTGCGCCACGACCGGACCAAGAGGATAGCCCGCATCCGCCGCCAGAGCGAAAGCACTGGCAACGGAATGAACCTGTGCAATGGCCGCCACCAGCATATCCGGTGCGCCATTACTATGTGCAAGTTCCCCCAAGCGGGTCATGTCCGCCTGCCCGCGGCGGGAATGTAGATCAAGGAACCCCTGCGCCAGCTTGGTCATCTTGGCCACGCCGCCGCCAATACTTACGCGGTCCACGGGATGGCGGCGCAGATATTTCAGCAGCCCACCGGCAAAGTCACCCATTTCCAGCATGGCTTCCTCCGGCAGGTCATACAGTGCTTTTGTCGCGCGTTCCGATACATCGCCGGTGCAGCCCGCCACATGGGGCAGGCCCAGTGCGCGTGCCACGTCCACGCCACGATGGATGCTGTCGATCCACGCCGCACAGGAAAACGGCACCACGATGCCCGTGGTGCCCAGAATAGACAGCCCCCCCACAATGCCCAGCCGGGCATTGAGCGTACGGCGCGCCAGTTCCTGCCCGCCTGCGATGGATATGATGACCTCCACATCCGGTTCATGACCGCCCGCATCGCTCAGTGCCGTCCGGATCATGTGTCGGGGCACGGGATTGATGGCGGGCTGGCCTGGCGGGATGGGCAGACCCGGCAGCGTGACCGTGCCCACGCCGCTGCCAGCATGAAACACCACGCCACAGCCCGGCGGCCCGTGGCGCACGTCCACGCGCACATGCGCGCCGTGGGTTACATCCGGGTCATCACCTGCATCCTTGACCACCTCCGCCCACGCGCCCTCGCCCGTATATCCGTGGCCTGCCAGCGCAAACGCCACATCCTGCCCACCGGGCAGGGTAATGATGACCGGATCGGGAAATTCTCCCCCGCACAACCCGCCCCACGCGGCGCGGGCGGCAGCGGTGGCGCAACTGCCTGTGGTCCATCCCCGGCGCAGGCTGTTATGGGTACGCTCCATCTGGGTGATCTTCTTTCCCGACAGGGGTAAAAGGTGGTTCCTCACCACGGTCTAGCAGGAACGGACATGATGACACGAGGGCTGATGATTGCCGCCCCCCGCTCTGGCAGCGGCAAGACCACGCTTACACTGGCCATCCTTGCAGCCCTGCGCCGCCGCGGTGTGGCCGTGCGCGGGGCCAAGACCGGGCCGGATTATATCGACCCCGCCTTCCATGAAGCCCTGACCGGGCTATCCAGCCTCAATCTGGATAGCTGGGCCATGCCTGCTCCCCTACTCGATGGCGTGATGGCACAGGCATATTCCGGCTGCGACGTAGTGGTGACGGAAGCCTCCATGGGCCTGTTCGACGGGTTGATGGAGCCACAGGGCGCACGCGGAGCACCTGCCGACATTGCCGCGCGCTATGCCCTGCCGGTGCTGCTGGTACTCGACATTTCCGGGCAGGGCCAGTCAGCCGCGGCAACCGCGCTGGGATTTGCCCGCCTGAACCCCGATGTACGCGTTGCGGGCGTGATCCTCAACCGTGTCGGCTCACCCCGCCATGCCGCCATGGCCACGCAGGCCATCAACGCCGTGGGCCTGCCCGTACTGGGCGCGTTCGGACGCGATGCCGGGCTGCAACTACCCGAACGCCATCTGGGACTGGTGCAGGCACGCGAGCATGACGGACTGGACGCACTGGCCACACGCCTTGCCGCACAGGCCGAACGTGACCTGGACCTGGACGCCATACTGGCCTGCGCCACCGCGGCGAACCTGCCTGCGACGGCGGGGCAGCAGGCCTGCGCCCTGCCACCGCCGGGGCAGCGCATTGCAGTGGCGAATGATGCCGCGTTTTCGTTCCTGTATGCCCATATGGTGGCCGGATGGCGGGCGGCGGGGGCAGAACTGCTGCCTTTCTCGCCGCTGGCCGATGAAGGCCCGGCACCGGACTGCGATGCTTGCTGGCTGCCCGGCGGCTACCCGGAACTGCATGCCGGACAACTGGCGCAGGCAGCACGTTTCCGCACGGAACTGGCCCATTTTGCCCATACCCGTCCGGTGCATGGGGAATGCGGTGGCTTCATGGTGCTGGGCGAAAGCCTGACGGACAAGGCGGGCGAAACCCACCGCATGACCGGGCTGTTAGGTCATGCCACATCCTTTGCCACCCGCCGCATGAATCTCGGCTACCGTGCCGCCACCCTACGCCATGACTGTGCGGTGGGGGCGGCGGGCACACGGCTGCGCGGGCATGAATTCCATTACGCCACCCTGACCGATCCCGGCACGGATGAACCGCTGGCCGACATGCAGGACGGGTATGGCACCCCCCGCCCCCCCGGCGGCCTGCGGCGCGGGCTGGTATCGGGCACGTTCTTCCATGTGCTGGCCACCGATCAGGTCGCGGCAGCACCCTGATATACATGCACAAGGAACATGGCCGCACCGGGCACAGCGCAGGTATCGAGACAAACATGATGGACAATTTTCCGGCGTATATTTAATAATAATTATTACTTACTTTTATTATCTGGATATAATCGCCTGATGCGACTGAGTGACCTGCCACGCGGGGCGGATGCCATCATTGACAGCGTGGACGACCACACCAGCAACGACCCGGTCGCGGGGCGGCTACGTGAACTCGGCTTTGTGCCGGGCGAGCCGGTGCGAATTGTCGCCACGGCCCCGCTTGGGGGCGACCCGCTGGCCGTACGCATCGGTTTCACACGCTTTGCCCTGCGCCGCACCGAGGCAGACCGCGTAAACGTGCATATGGCGGATAACCCCGCATGACGACGCTCAACATCGCCCTGGTCGGCAACCCGAACTGCGGCAAGACCGCCCTGTTCAACCTGCTGACCGGCAGCCGGCAGAAAGTGGCCAACTACGCGGGCGCCACGGTGGAGCGCAAGGAAGGTTGGTTCACCACCCCGGGGGGCCGCAGCGTGCGGCTGCTGGACCTGCCCGGCGCCTACAGCCTGAACGCCACCAGCCCCGATGAGGCCGTGACCCGCGATGTCTGCGCGGGTACCTATCACGGCGAGACGGCACCCGACCTGCTGGTATGTGTGGCAGATGCCACGAACCTGCGGCTGCACCTGCGCTTCGTGCTGGAAATGCGCGCGCTGGGTCGCCCCGTGGTGCTGGCGCTGAACATGATTGACGCCGCAACCCGCAACGGCATGGAAATCGACCTGCCGCGCCTGCAGGCGGAAACCGGCATGCCCGTCATTCCCACCATCGGCATCAAACGCGATGGCGCGCGCGCCCTGCTGGCGCAACTCGATGGAACGCCGCCACCCGTACCCATGCCCCTGCCGCCGGGTACGGACCTGCACGCCATGGTGCGCCAGATCCTGACGGATTGCGTAACCCACGCCACGCCCATGGCAGACCGGGTGGAGGAACGGCTCGACCGCTGGGTGCTACACCCAGTATGGGGGCCGATCATCCTGGTCGTGCTGCTGTTCGTGATGTTCCAGGCCGTCTTTGCCTGGGCGCAGCCGCTTATGGACGGAATTGACGCGGGCATGGGCCTGCTGGGCGAGAAAGTGGGCCAGTTCCTGCCCGATGGCGCGCTACGCAGCCTGATCGTAGATGGCGTGATTGCCGGTGCGGGCAGTGTAGTGACCTTCCTGCCGCAGATCCTGATCCTGTTTGCATGGATACTGGTTCTGGAAGAATCGGGCTACCTGCCGCGCGCCGCCTTCCTGCTAGACCGGCTCATGTCATTTGCCGGGCTGAGCGGGCGCTCCTTCATCCCGCTGCTGTCCAGCTTTGCCTGTGCCGTGCCTGGCATCATGGCCACGCGCACCATCCAGAACCCGCGTGACCGGCTGATCACCATCCTGATCGCGCCGCTCATGACCTGCTCGGCCCGGCTGCCGGTCTATACACTGCTGATCGGGGCCTTCGTGCCGCACCACAGCGTACTGGGATTCATGAACCTGCAGGGGCTTGTACTGTTCGGGCTATATGCAGTGGGCATCCTCTCCGCCGTGCTGGTGGCCCTTGTGCTGCGCTGGCGCAACGCTGACCGGCGGGAAGCTACCCTGCTGATGGAACTGCCCGCCTACCGCCTGCCCAACCCGCGTGACATCGCGCTAGGGCTGTGGGAACGGGCGCGTATCTTCCTGATGCGCGTGGGCACGACCATCATCTCGCTTACCGTGCTGCTGTGGGGACTGTCCAGTTTTCCTCCGCCCCCCGCTGGCGCCACGGGGCCTGCCATTGACTGGAGTCTGGCCGGGCGGATCGGGCACCTGATGCTGCCCATATTCGCGCCGCTGGGCTTCAACTGGCAGATCTGCGTGGCCCTCATCCCCGGCCTTGCCGCGCGTGAGGTGGCGGTGGGCGCGCTTGCCACGGTCTACTCCCTTGGCTCCGGTACCGATACCGACCAGGCGGCGGCACAGCTGGGGCAGATGCTGCCCGCCCACTGGAGCCTGCCCACCGCCCTGTCGCTGCTGGCCTGGTATGTCTATGCCCCCCAGTGCGTAGCAACGCTTGCGGTCATCCGTCGCGAGACCACATCGTGGCGCGTGGTCGCGGTGACGGCGGGATACCTGTTCGGTCTGGCCTACCTTGCGGCCTTCCTGACCTACCATATTGCGCGGGCGCTATAATGCACGCGGTCTCCTGGTTTCAGGTCGTGGTGGCGGTTACGGTTGTCCTGGCCTGTGCCATATACTGGCTGGGGCGGCTGTTTCCGGCCCTCGGTTACAGCGGCTGGCAGGTAACCGGCACAGTGCTGCGCCGATTGCATGCACCCGCCCGCATGGTCCATTATACCACGCGCCGCGCGGAGGGTGGCAGGCGCGGGGGGTGTGGCAGTTGTTCAGGCTGCGGTGACCGTAATACCAGACCCCGCCAGCATGACTGAATGCAGGGCGCGTTTTAGGTAATGGTAGATTGTGCCGTCAATGGTATATAGACCGCGCAGTCAGAAACCAGCATTGCATACAGAGCTTTCTATTTATACAAATAAGGTATAATTGTTATTTCCCTTTATATATAATATGTTCCGCCCGGTCGTATGATATGCCTGCGCCCGTGATAACAAGCTGGTATGCCTGTTCAAGCCGCCCGTACGGGCAGTGACACGGGCAACCAATTATTCAAGAGTGCATGAGCACTGATCACCACCACGCCAGGTGGCGGCAGTCCGGCCTTGTCCCTTTTGCGAGGTAACCCCGATGTCACAGCCCAACCTGAGTGCTGAAGTCCTGCTTTCGGCACTGGAACAGGCCATAGACGCAACCATTATTATCAATGATACGAATGATGTCATTTTTTTCAATAATGCTGCGTCCAACCTATGGGGCTTGGACAAGGCGGACGTATTAGGCAAGAATGTAAACATCCTGGTGCCGGCACTGCACCGTACCGGTCATGATGCCTTTATCGACCGTAATCGGGAAAGCGGTCTCAACCGCATTGTCGGCACATCACGCGAGGTCGAATTCACCCGCGCGGATGGCGAATATGTGTGTGGTGAACTATCCCTTTCCAAGGTGATCACCGATACCGGGCGCATCTTCTACATGGGGGTGATGAAGAACGTCACCGATGAAAGCCAGCAGCGCAAGATCCTGATCCTACAGAACGACGTACTGCAGGCGCTGGCCAGTGACATGCTGATACAGGACGTGGCCGACCTGTTGTGCCGCCGGGTGGAAAGCTTTGTGCCCGGCACGGTGGCTGTACTCATGCTCATCGCACCCAACGGGCAGTTGCGCGTGCTGGCCAGCCCCACCCTGCCCAAGCGGTATCGCGCCTCGCTCGAGAGCCTGTACATTTCTTCATCCGAGCAGGAAAAGCTACGGCTCGACCCCAAATACACCACCCGCCTAATCTGGGACAGCTACCGCTCGCTGGGCGTATCGCTGGGGTTGCAGCAGTGTTTCTGCACGCCGGTCAAGACCCGCTCAGGGCAGGTGCAGGGCATTTTTGCCCTCTATGCGCGTGAGGATCAGGGCCGCAATACCTGGCCGCAGCGCATTGTCGATTCATGCATACCCTTCTGCGCGCTGGCCTTCGAGCAGAATGCAACGAAGGAGCATATCTCCCACCTTGCCAATTTTGACAGCCTGACCGGCCTGCTCAACCGCTCTTCGGTGCACAAGGTCATTGAAAGCATGATCAGCAAGCAAGATGGCAACCGGCAGTTCGCCATCTTCATGCTCGATATCGACCGCTTCCGCGATATCAACGATGCGCTTGGCCATGTCTATGCCGACCAGTTCCTGATCGAAATCGCAGCCCGCATCCGCGCCATTTCCCTGGATGGCTATGTGGTCAGCCGCTCGGGCGGGGACGAGTTCGTGGTCGTGGTGCCCAACTGCCCCAACAAGGACGCCACCACCTTTGCCGAGCGCCTGCTTGCCACCATCGCCAAGCCACTACAGATAGGCGAGAATACGCTTACCATCTCGTGCAGCATCGGCATCAGCACTTATCCTGATAACGGGCCGGACAGTGAATCCCTGCTCAGCACCGCCGACGTGGCGCTGCGCCAGGCCAAGGAAGACGGACGCGGCACTTTCCGTTTCGCCAACCTGGAGAAAAACCAGATCGCGCAGGACCGGCTTGTGCTTGGCTCGGCGCTACGCGATTCACTGGCCAAGGGCATGCTGAACCTGCACTACCAGCCGCAGGTACGCACCCACACGCTGGAACTGAGCGGGGTGGAAGCGCTTTCACGCTGGCACCACCCCACTTTGGGCAACATCTACCCCTCCCGCTTCATTGCCGTGGCGGAAGAAACCGGCCAGATCGAGGCGATCGGCCGGTGGTCCCTGCTTGAAGCATGCCGCCAGATCGTGAAATGGGATGCCGACGGGGTGTTCGTACCCACTGTTGCCGTCAACCTGTCTGCCGTGCATTTCCGCAACCGCGCGCTGCCCGAGCATATCGCAGCCCTGCTCAGGGACCATAACCTCAAGCCTGCGCGCCTGACGGTGGAAATTACCGAAAGCGTGATGATGGACAGCAGCAGCGATACCGAGGAAGTGCTCCAGTCCATCCGTAACCTGGGCTGCGGGCTGTCGATGGATGATTTCGGCACCGGCTATTCCTCTCTCTCACGGCTTACGCGCCTGCCGCTGACCGAAATCAAGATCGACCGCAGCTTCATCAACGATTTTGAATACGACACCAATGCCCAGGCCGTGACCATGGCCGTGATCGGCATTGGCAACAGACTGGGCATGACGGTCGTGACCGAAGGGGTCGAGACCGAGCAGCAGCGCGCCCTGCTGGAGGAACTGAACTGCGACGTGATGCAGGGCTACCTGTTCGCCAAACCGCTGGCCCCCGATGACCTGGAAAAATGGGTGAAACACCACAAGACGATCCGCGCCATCCTGCCTGATGCCGGGACGGCCAAAAATGTTCCAACAAAAAAGAAATCGTCCTAGTTTACACTGATACAAGTCCCGGTTTTCCGCTCCGTTTTCGAGGTAACAGAATGTCCGCTCAACATGACAACAGGCTGCGCGCCCTTACGCATGAAGACGCCGATTTCTGGGCGGATGTAGTCGATAACGTACTGATCGTGGCCGTGACCGACCGCAGGGGGGTCATTACCTACGTCAATGATAAATTCTGCAAGATCAGCCAGTATTCGCGCGAGGAACTGCTGGGCCACACCCACCGAATCCTGAATTCGGGGGAGCACGGCAAGGCTTTCTTTCGTGACATGTACCGCACGCTCTACGCAGGCGAGACGTGGCACGGCAGCCTGTGCAACCGGGCGAAGGATGGTAGCCATTACTGGGTGGCCACCACCATCATCCCGCACCGCGACGCCCATGGCGAGATCAGTGGGTTTGTCGCAACCCGTTTCGAGATTACCGAGCTTATGAACACCAAGGTCCGGCTGAAAAAACAGGCCGCGACCGACATGCTGACCGGGCTGCTCAACCGTGGTGGCTTCAACGCCAGCCTTGTCGCGGCGGTAGAAGCCAGCAAGCGCCGCAATCCCGACCCGCAGGTACTGGTCATGTTTGACCTGGACGGGTTCAAGCCGGTCAATGACATCCATGGCCACCATGCGGGTGACGAGGTACTCAAGACCATTGCGACCCGCCTGATCGAACTGGTCAACACACAGGATGCCATAAGCCGACTGGGTGGGGACGAATTCGCCCTGATCCTGAATAAAAGCCTGAAGGTCATGCCGCTTGAGACCATCCTGAGCAAGCTGCAGAACTTACTGGAAGAACCGATCATGCTGGAAAGTGCGACCGTGCGCATTTCCGGCAGTATCGGTGCCACCCTCATTACCAGCGAAGATACGATGGAGGGGCTGCAGAAGAACGCCGACGTGGCGGTCTATGCCGCCAAGCAGGCAGGCGGCAAGCAGGCGCGCATGTTCACGCCCAGCCTGCACAAGACCACGATGGAGCGCGCCAAGATACTGAAGGAAGCGCGCAAGGGCGTGATGCAGAAACAGTTCGAGGTGTATTACCAGCCCATCCTCAACGCCCGCACCGGCCGCATCGAGCAGGCGGAAGCCCTGATGCGCTGGCACCACCCCGAGCGTGGGCTGCTTTCAGCCGGGGCGTTTACCGATGTCTTTGCTGATTCTGCCCTGGCCCAGATCATGGAGACGCATCTGGTGCAGTCCTTTCATGATGATATCCAGAAATGGAAGGAAGCAGGCCTGCCCAGCCTACGGCTGGCGGTCAACCTGTCGCATCTGGACCTGCTTAACCTTGAACAGCAGATCGACCTGTTCAGCGAGATCCGGCAACTCAACCTTGATCCCAGCACCTTCATGCTGGAAGTGACCGAACAGATGCTGCAGGGACGGCGTGCGGAAAAAAGCCGCCTGCGCCTGCGCGGTCTGGCGGAGGACGGGTTCGGGCTTGCCATGGACAATTTCGGCTACGGCACGGTACGCCTTTCCACACTGTGTGAACTGCCGCTGCAATCACTCAAGCTCGACCGTTGCCTGGTGCGCAATATCGATACCGATGACAAGGCACGCAGCCTTATCGCCTCACTCATCAAGCTTGGCCATGGCTACAATCTGGCCGTAACGGTGGAAGGAGTGGAAACACAGGAAGAGTTCGATACCGTGCGCAAGCTTGGGGTGGATTACGTGCAGGGCTTCTTCATCTCGCGCGCGGTCTCAGCCACCGAACTGATCCGCATCACGCGCGAAGAAGCCTGGAACCCGGTGCTGAGCTAGAGCCGGTCCTGTTTGAATGCGTACATTCAAACAGGTGAAGATGCTTATAAAAACAATAAACTGGAACATTTTCCACTGAACCGGTTTTTGGTGGAAATGCTCTAGTCTTACCTCCTGTTAAACAATAAAGAAGTTTTTGGTGAAGCTTTTTTCAAAAAGCTTCAGGAGCTATCGCCTTTCTGAAAAAAGACGGCCCCGGAAACCTTTATTACCTTGCAATACCAGCGTTGATCACCAACCTGCCACCCGTCATCGCATAAGACATGCCGATACTGGTGCGAGGCAGAAATCCCCATAAAAAAACCACCCGACAGACATCCTGCCGAGTGGTTCCATTACATATGTCGTAGCGGCAATCAGATATGGATGGCGCGCTTGTCTACATCCAGTGCCGCTTCCTTTACTGCCTCGCTCAGCGTGGGGTGGGCGTGACAGGTGCGGGCAATATCTTCCGACGAGGCACCGAACTCGATCGCCATGGTGCATTCGGCAATCAGTTCGCCCGCCATCGGGCCGATAATGTGGACGCCCAGCACCTGATCGGTGGTGGAGTCGGCCAGAACCTTCACAAACCCGTCCGTCATGCCGATGGCGCGCGCACGACCATTGGCGGTGAAGGGGAATTTGCCAACCTTGTAGGAAACACCTTCTTCCTTCAGGTTTTCTTCGGTCTTGCCAACGGTTGCAACTTCCGGCCAGGTATAGACCACGGCGGGAATGGCACCGTAATTCACATGGCCTGCCTGCCCTGCCAGCAGTTCGGCAATGGCAACGCCTTCTTCCTCAGCCTTGTGGGCCAGCATCGGGCCTGCAATCACGTCACCAATGGCATAGATACCCGGCACGCTGGTGGCGTAATGCGCATCGGTCACGATCCGACCACGCTTGTCCAGTTCAATGCCCGCTTCTTCCAGCCCGAAGCCCTTGCTGGCCGCCGTACGGCCAATGGCCAGCAGCACCACGTCGGCTTCCAGAGTCTCGGCCGTACCGCCCTTGGCGGGTTCCACGGTCAGGGTCACGCCCTTGGCGCTCTTTTCAGCCTTGGTTACCTTGTGACCCAGCTTCATCTTCAGGCCCTGCTTGGTCAGGATGCGCTGGAAGGTCTTGGCCACTTCGTTATCCGTACCCGGAACCAGACGGTCGAGATATTCGATCACCGTCACATCCGCGCCAAGGCGATGCCAGACACTGCCCAGTTCCAGCCCGATCACGCCGCCACCGATCACCACCATCTTCTTGGGAACAGCGGAGAGCTCAAGCGCGCCAGTGGATGTGACGATCTGCTTTTCATCCACCTCGACACCCGGCAGGCCCGCGCTGTCGCTGCCACTGGCGATCACGATGTGCTTGGCCGTGACCGGCTTGCCATCAACCGTGATGCGGCCCGTGCCCTCGACCTTGCCAGTGCCCTTGAGCCAGGTGACCTTGTTCTTCTTGAACAGGAACTCCACGCCCTTCACATTGGCTTCAACCACGGACTGCTTGCGCGCCATCATCTTCGCCAGATCCAGCTTCACGCTGTCGATGATGATGCCCATGTCGCCATATTCATCCTTGGCGGCATGAAAGTTCTCGGACTGTTGCAGCAATGCCTTGGAGGGGATACAGCCCACATTGAGGCAGGTGCCACCCAGTGTCGCGCGCTTTTCCACGCATGCCACCTTAAAGCCAAGCTGGGCCGCACGGATGGCGCATACATAACCACCGGGGCCGGCACCGATCACGATCACATCGTAATCCGTCTCGGCCGGGGGCTGGGCGGCGGCCTTGGGCGCGGGGGCGGCAGCAGCAGCAGCCGGGGCAGGCTGGGCGGGTTTGGCAGCAGCCGGAGCGGGGGAAACGGCGGGCTTGCCACCGGCACCGGGCGTAAGCGTGGTCAGCACGGTGCCAACCTCGACCTCATCGCCTTCCTTCACGGCATGCGCACCCAGTACGCCCGCCTGCGGGGCGGGAACTTCCACGCTGACCTTGTCGGTTTCCAGTTCGGCGATCGGGTCATCGGCATTGACCGCATCCCCCGGCTGCCGGAGCCATTTGGCAACCGTGGCCGTGGTCACACTCTCGCCCAGCGTGGGCACCTTGATGTCGATTGTCATAATCTCTTGTCCAGCTTGCGTTGCGGTTGCGCTTGGGGGCCACGCACAGGCGTGGCCCCGGCAGGCAATCAGACCTGCAGCAGCAGACGGCGCGGATCTTCCACGTTCTGCTTGACCCGCACAAGGAAGCTCACTGCCTCCTTGCCGTCCACGATCCGGTGGTCATAGGTCAGCGCGATATACATCATCGGACGGATCACCACCTGCCCGTTCACGGCAACCGGTCGGTCCTGAATGGCGTGCATGCCAAGGATGGCCGACTGCGGCGCGTTGATGATGGGTGTGGACATGAGCGAGCCATAAATGCCGCCATTGGTGATCGAGAACGTACCACCGGACAGTTCATCGATCTTCAGCGTGCCTTCGCGCGCCTTCTTGCCAAAGCCTGCAATCGCGCTTTCGATCTGGGCGAAGCCCATCTTGTCGGCATCGCGGATCACGGGCACGACCAGACCGTTGGGACCACCCACGGCAATGCCGAGGTTGACGAACTCACGATAAATCACGTCATCGCCGTCGATCTCGGCATTGATGGCCGGGAACTCCTGCAGTGCCGCAATGACCGCACGGCTGAAGATGGACATGAAGCCCAGCTTCACGCCGTTATGCTTCTTGATGAACAGGTCCTTGTACTCGGCGCGCATCTGCATCACGCCGGACATGTCCACTTCATTGAACGTCGTCAGCAGGGCTGCGGTGTTCTGAGCGTCTTTCAGGCGGCGCGCAATGGTGCGGCGCAGGCGCGTCATCTTCACGCGTTCCTCACGCGGGTCATCCTGACGCGGCGGGCGCGGGGCAGCAGCGGGCTGGGCCGCGCGCGGCTGGGCAAGAAAGCTCTGCACGTCACCCTTGGTGATACGACCATCCTTGCCGGTGCCGGTACCGACCTGGGCGGGGGAGACACCCTGCTCGGCCATGATCTTGCGCGCGGCTGGGAAGGCTACGGCAGCCGCACCCTGTGCCGCAATGTCAGATGCCGGGGTGGCCGGACGGGCGACCGGACCGCTGGCCGTGGGCTGGGCCTGCACGCCGGTGGGGGTCTCCTTCTTGGGGGCGGGGGCGGCTGCCGGTTTGGGGGCGGCGCCGCTACCAACTTCAATGGTGGACAGCACGGTACCGACTTCCACTTCCTCGCCCTCGGGCACCAGCAGCGGGCCAAGCACACCGGCCTGCGGAGCGGGGACTTCCACGCTGACCTTGTCGGTTTCCAGTTCCACCAACGGCTCATCTTCGTTCACCGCATCACCCGGATGCTTCAGCCACTTGGCAACGGTTGCTGTGGTAACACTTTCACCCAGTGTCGGTACCTTGATCTCGGCAGACATGTCTTGTTTCCCAATCCCTTGCCGCCCGGACACACCCCAGGCATGCCCGAACGGCCTTATCATTATTCTGGGGTGCGGCCGCAGTGCCGCCCCCTTAACCCTTTACGCGTAACCGGTAGCGGTCAGGCGCTTACACCCAGCGCCTTGTTCACCAGCGCCGCCTGTTCGGCCAGGTGCACCTTGGCAAGACCCGTGGCCGGGCTTGCCGCTGCCACGCGACCGGCATAGACGGGCCGTGTGCTTTTGTGGCCAACCGATGTCAGCACGCCTTCGATCCGGCGATCGACAAAGTTCCAGCCCCCCATGTTCGCTGGCTCTTCTTGGCACCAGATCACCTTCGCCTGCTTGTAGCGGGCCAGTTCCTCGGCCAGCATCTTCTCGGGGAAGGGATAGAACTGCTCCAGGCGCACGATGGCGACATTGTCCAGCTTGCGCTCACGGCGTTCGGTGAGCAGGTCGTAATAGACCTTGCCCGAACAGATCACCACGCGGTCCACTTTGGCCGGGTCTGCAATCTGGTCGATCTCGCCAATGACAGGCAGGAAGCGCGTACCCGGCCCGAAATCCTTCAGCTCCGACACCGCCAGCTTGTTACGCAGCAGTGACTTCGGCGTCATGATGATCAGCGGCTTGCGGTAATCCAGGAACAGCTGGCGACGCAGTGCGTGGTAGTAGTTGGCGGGCGTGGTCAGGTTGCACACGCGCATGTTGTTCTCGGCGCACAACTCGAGGTAGCGCTCCAGACGGGCGGAGGAATGCTCCGGCCCCTGCCCTTCGTAACCATGCGGCAGCAGCATGACCAGACCGGACATACGCAGCCACTTGGTCTCACCCGATGCGATGAACTGGTCGATGATGACCTGCGCGCCATTAGCGAAGTCACCGAACTGGGCTTCCCACAGCACCAGCGCGTTGGGATCGGCCAGCGAATAACCGTATTCAAAGCCCAGCACGCCAAACTCGGACAGGAGCGAGTTGTAGATCTCGATCCCCGCCTGCTCCTTGGCAATGTTGTTAAGCGGCACATAGGTATTCTGGTTGACCTGATCGATCAGCACCGCATGGCGCTGGCTGAAGGTGCCGCGCTGGCAGTCCTCGCCCGACAGGCGGACCTTATGCCTGTCCAGCAGCAGGGTGCCAAAACCAAGCGCCTCACCCGTTGCCCAGTCGATTCCCGTGCCCGTCTCGAACATCTTCGCCTTGGCCTTGAGCTGGCGAACGATCTTGGGGTTGGCGTTGAAATCATCGGGCACACGGGCCAGGGCCGCACCCACTTCCTTGAGCGTGTCGATGGCCACACCCGTTTCCGGTGCAGGCAGGGTCGTATCAACCGGCGGCGGCTTCAGCCCCTTCCATGCACCTTCCAGCCAGTCAGCCTTGTTGGGCTTGTAGCCCTGTGCGGCCTGATAGGCTTCTTCCAGCTTGTTGTGGAAGCCATCCCACTCGGCAGTAACCTCGGCTTCGGTCAGCACGCCTTCGCGCACAAGGCGGTCGGAATACAGCGTGCGGATGGTCGGGCGCGCGGCAATGGCCTTGTACATGATGGGCTGGGTAAATGACGGCTCATCGGACTCGTTATGGCCGTGGCGGCGATAGCCCACGATGTCCAGCACCACGTCGGATGCGAACTTCTGGCGGAACTCGGCTGCAAGGCGCGAACAGTAGATCACCGCTTCCGGCTCATCGCCATTCACATGCAGGATCGGGGCCTGCACCGCCTTGGCCACGTCCGTGCAGTAAAGGCCAGAGAAGGAATGGACCGATACGGTGGTGAAGCCGATCTGGTTGTTGACCACGACGTGGATCGTGCCGCCGGTGCGGTAGCCGATCAACTGCGACATGGCCAGCGTCTCGTACACGATGCCCTGACCGGCGAATGCCGCGTCACCATGCAGTAGCACACCCATGTGGCGGCCACGCTGGGTGTGGTCATCGTCATCCTGTGTTGCACGGACCTTGCCGATCACGACCGGGTCCACCGCCTCAAGGTGCGAGGGGTTGGGCTGCAGCGAGATATGGACCGGGGTGCCCGCGATCTCGACATCGGTGGAGGTGCCGAGATGGTATTTCACATCGCCCGAACCCTGCACGTCGTCGGGCTTGAAGGATGCCCCGGCGAATTCGCTGAAGATGGCGGTGTAGGGCTTGCGCACGATGTTGACCAGCGTGTTCAGTCGCCCACGATGCGGCATGCCGATGGCCACCGAACGTACGCCGCCCTTGGCCGCCTGGTCGATGATCGCGTGCAGCGCGGGGATGGTCACGTCCTCGCCTTCAAGGCCGAAGCGCTTGGTGCCGACATAGCGCTTCTGACAGAAGGACTCGAAGCCTTCCGCTTCGGTCAACTGCTGCAAGATGACCTTCTTCTGGTCCGGGGTTGCGCCCTTGCGCCAGTTGTCACCTTCCAGCCGCGCCTGCACCCACATGCGCTGCTCGGGGTCCTGGATGTGCATGAACTCGGCACCGATCGGCCCGCAATATACCGCGCGCAGGGCATCGAGCACCTGGTTGATGGTGGCGGTGTCCGACCCGATCAGGCTGGCCACGATGTGACCGAGATAGATCGGGCGGTCCAGGTCCTTGGGGCCGAAGCCGTAGGTGGCCGGGTCCAGGTCGGCATGGGGCTTGGGCACCTGCAGGCCCAGCGGGTCCAGCCGGGCTTCAAGGTGGCCGCGCACGCGGAAAGCACGGATCAACTGCGTTGCGCGCAGGCTGTCATCGGCTGCCGCCTTCAGCCCTTCCGTGGTGACGCCCGCCGCGTTGCCATTTGGCAGGGGGGCTGGCTCATCACCGGTAATGATATGCGGGCGCGGCGCCCAGGAGGCCCCTTCCGCATCATGAACGATTTCCGCCCCTTCCTCATGCAACTCCTGGAACAGGGAGGCAAAGGAAGGATCGACGCTATTGGGATCGGCCACCCAGCGTGCATACAATTCAGCCAGATAGGCCGTATTGGCGCCGCTGAACGCGGTCGAAAGAATATCTACGCCCGCCATATTGAAGACATCTCCTCGCTGGCGGCCTTTGTGGCCGCGCTATTTTCGGGTCCGGCGACACTCTCACCAGCCCGATTTGTATCGCTACCCTAGCCGCACCCTAACCCGGATGCCGCCGTCATTCATCAGGAGCAGGTCTGCTTGCCGCGCATACTGACATTTTCGTGCCTGCCCCGAAGCGGGTGGGGCAAGGCGCTGCAAAACATCATTATCCGCAGCCATGCGCCCGGCTGATGCGAACTCGCCCATACTCAAACAAAGACAGTGCCGCTTGCCTACCGCCCCGGCAGTCACACCACCGCCATAACCGTCACGATGGCGTGACCCCTTCGTCATTTCAGCCGTTTATGCGTTCAGGTGCGGCAGTTGCATGTAGGCGGCGCTCTGCATCTCCTCCAGCCGCGAGGCCGTGCGCTCGAACGCGGTCGCTCCCTGTCCCTTCGCATAGATGGCATCGGGCCTGTCTTCGGCGGAAGCGAACAGCTTGACGTTCTGCTCGTACAGCGTATCGATCAGGACGATGAAGCGCCGGGCCTCGTCAAAATTATCCGGCCCCATGCGGGGCACGCCATCAAGCACGAGATTGGGAAAGCGCGTGGCCAGCGCCAGATAGTCCCCCGCGCCGAGCGGCCTGCCGCACAGGTCGGAAAAGCTGAAGCGCGCGACCGGACCTGCGGCCTGCGCCACCTTCAGGCTACGACCCATGACATCGAGTGTGACCGGCACGACCGGGGCATCCGCCGCAAGGCGGGTGAAAATGGAGTCGAGTGCGCGGCGCGCCGCGTCATTGGCGGGGATGATCCATGTCTGCATGCCGGGTGCGTTGCCGCGCCGGTAATCACGCGGGGAATCGAGGATGACGGTATCCACTTCCTTCAGGATTGCGGCGATGAACGGCTTGAAGGCATCCGCACCGGGGCGGTCCTGGAACAGATCCTCGGGCTTGGTGTTGGAAGTGGCGACCACAACCACGCCATCGGCGAACAGGTAATCGAACAGGCGACCAAGGATCATGGCATCGGCAATGTCATTGACCTGAAATTCATCAAAGCACAGCAGCCACGCTTCCTGCGCAATCTGGCGGGCCAGTGGCGGGATGGGATCGGCAAGGTCGGGATCGGCATCCTTCATGTCATGCAGGCGCTGGTGCACATCCTGCATGAAGCGGTGGAAATGCACCCGGCGTTTGTGCTCCACCGGTGCAAGGCTGAAGAACAGGTCCATGAGCATGGTCTTGCCCCGCCCCACCTGCCCCACCATGTAGACCCCGCGCGGGCGGGGGGGTTCGGTGGCGGGGCGTGCCGCCAGACCCAGCCGTGCCTTCAAACCGCCCAGCCAGCCTGTGGCCTGTGGCGCGGCCTGCTGGACCACGGGGTGATAATCACGCAGTTCCCGCCACAGGCGGTCCAGCCTGCGGGCAGCCTTTTCCTGCTCGGGATCACGATCAAGACGGCCTGAAGCCACGCGGGCCTCATAGGCGGCGAAGGGGCCGGTACCTGCGGGCAACGCCGCAGAGGACGGGCGGGCGGGGGCTATGTCCATGTTCATAATAATCTGGCGATAGTCCGTTCAAAAAACCCCTTCAAGGGCACAAACTCGCTAAACTGTGTCATGACAGGGGTTCTCTCCATCTGGTGAACTAAAAGCATTCGAAATGGAGAGTTTGTGATGACTGACTGGAACGCCTACCGCGCCCATCTGGGCGAGTCCGTCCGCGCCTTTGCCACCCTTTCGCCCGATACGCTGAAGGGACTCCAGACACTCGACGGCGCGGCCGCGAAAACCGGCAAGCTGGATGCCAAGACCCGTGAACTGATTGCGCTGGCAGTTGCCGTGACCACCCGGTGCGATGGGTGCATCTCCGTCCATTCCACCGCCGCCGTGAAAGCCGGCGCCACCAAGGAGGAAATAGCCGAGGCACTGGGCGTTGCCGTAGCCCTGAACGCAGGGGCCGCCATTGTCTATTCCAGCCGTGTGCTGGATGCGGTGGATACCGTTAAGGACTGAAAGGCGCACCATCTTGCGAGGGGGCGGTTATGGCCCTAATCTTGCCCCCTCAACCGATGCGCTTGCAGGATGGCATGATCCAACCCGTCACCCCCGACTATGCGGCATTTGAGGGCGCGCCCGTTTCCACCGCGCCTTTCCCCCACATGGTCGTGCCGCATTTCATCAGGCAGGCGGACCTGCAGGCCCTGACTGCCAGCCTGCCCATCATCCGCTCGGGCGGGTCCTTCCCGCCACAGGCGCTCGGCCTCTCCCCGCTCATGACACAACTGGTGGCGGAACTGGAGGGGCCACGCCTGCGCGGGCTGATCGCGGGCAGGTTCGGGCTGGACCTTGAGGGCGCGCCCACCATGCTGACACTTCGCGGCCGCACGCGGGCACGGGACGGGCGTATCCACCGCGACTCCGACAGCAAGCGCGTAACCGTGCTGCTGTACCTGAACGCCGCGTCCGAGGGCGATGCCTGGTCGCGCCATGAAGGCTGCCTGCGCCTGCTGCGCGGCCCCGATGACCTGGAGGATTTCGCCGCCGAGATCCCCCCCGTAAACGGCACGCTTCTGGTCTTTCCCAACGGGCCGGAGACCTGGCATGGCCATCGGCCCTATGTCGGGCCGCGCTACACCATCCAGCTTAATTACATGACAAACGATACCCGGGCACGAAACGAACTGCGCCGCCACCGGTTATCCGCCCTGACCAAACGCCTGCCATGGGTGGCATAGGGCGACAGCCGCACGACCATCGTTTAGGCACGAGCAGGGACCAGAATGGTCCTGTTATCCGGTTTTACGACATGTCGAGGTTTCCAAGCGCCATGCATCTGCACAAACTGACCGCATCCCTCCTGTCCGCCAGTCTGGCGCTGGGCATTATGGCGGCAGCCGTACCAGCAGCACACGCCCAGCCTTTCCGCGGGGGGCCTGGGTGGCATGGTGGCCCGCCGCCGGGTCGTGGCTATGGTAGAGGCTGGCATGATCACCGCCGGGGCGGCGGCGCGGGGCTGGCCATAGGCAGCGGGATCGCGGGGCTGGCTGTTGGCGCCATGCTCGGCAGCGCGATGGCCGAACGCGGTGCGGTTGCCCCGCCGCCCGCCTATTACCCGGCCCCGCCGCCCCCGCCTCCACCGCCAGCCTACTACCCGTATTACTACCCGTATGGCGGCGGTTACTGAACCGCTGTGGCATGCCACACCGCACATTGATCATCCCAGCCAAGGAAAATAAATACCATGATGCTCCGCCGTTTCGTGCCTGCCGCCGCCCTAATCCTGCTTCCCGCCATGGCCATGGCGCAGGTGCCTGCCACCCCGCAGCCGACAGCCTCCAACCCGACCGCATCACTGGCGCATACACCGCGTGACCTGGCGCCGGAGCAGGTCGAGGCCCATATCAAGGCCCTGCATGACCAGTTGCGCATTACCAAGAAGCAGGAAGCCCTGTGGACGCCCTTTGCTGAGGACATGCGCGCCAACGGCCAGCGCCTGCATGATGCCATCGAGGCCCGCCGTGAAAAGCTGCCGCAGATGAACGCGGTGGAGAACATGCAGTCCTATGCCGATCTGGTGGAAGAGCGCGCACGGGACATGCAGACCCTGAACTCCGCCTTCGCCAGCCTGTATGACAGCTTCAGCAAGAAGCAGCGCAAGAATGCCGATACCCTGTTCGCGCAGGGCGATACCGAGCATGCCGAACAGCAGCAGGCCCGCGCCGCGGCAGCGCAGTAATCTGTCTGCAGCCACAAAAAAGCCCGCTCCCATGAAAGGAGCGGGCTTTTTTAATACAAGTTTCCGGGTACGGCCTTTTTCAAAAAAGCGATATTCTGGTGAAGATTTTTGAAAAAATCTTCACCAGAAACTTCTGTCTTTTATGCCCCGTCAAGCGGGTACCATGTCCGCCCGTCGCGCTGGAGCAGTTCATCGGCCCTCTTCGGGCCGGTTGTGCCCGCAGCATAGGGTTCCGGCCCTGCACCATCCTGCGCCCAGGCCTGCAGTACGGGATCGACCGCCTTCCATGCCGCCTCGATATTATCGGCGCGCTGAAACAGGGTTTCATCGCCAATCAGGCAGTCATACAGCAGGGTCTCATATCCCACATTGGGGCTTGCGGCGAAGCTGTCCTCGTAACGGAAGCGAGCCTGCACATCGGTCAGGTCCATTTCTGGCCCCGGCTTCTTGGCCCCCAGTTCCACCGTCAGCCCCTGAGCGGGCTGGATGTTGAGGATGATGCGGTTAGGGGGGAGTTCGTCCGTCTCGGTATTATGGAACATCAACATGGGCGGCTTGCGGAACTGGACCACCACCTCCGTGCGGCGGCCACCCAGCCCCTTGCCGGTGCGCAGGTAGAACGGCACTCCCGCCCAGCGCCAGTTCTCCACATGCAGCTTGAGCGCCACATAGGTCTCGGTATTGCTGTGGGGGGCGACGCCGGGGCTTTCGCGGTAGCCGACCATCGGTTTGCCCTCCACCGTGCCCGCCACGTACTGCCCGCGCACCGCATCCGCCGGGTCGATCGGGGTCACGGCCTCGAACAGCTGTTCCTTGGCATTGCGCACGCTTTCGGCATCGAATGTGTTGGGCGGTTCCATCGCCACCATGGCAAACAGTTGGAATAGGTGGTTGGGCACCATGTCGCGCAGCGCGCCGGTGGGTTCGTAAAACGCGCCGCGCTGTTCCACGCCAATGGTCTCGGCGGCGGTGATCTCGATATGATCCACGTATTCATTGCGCCACAGTGGCTCGAATATCAGGTTGCCAAACCGCATGGCGAGGATGTTCTGCACCGTCTCCTTGCCCAGGAAGTGGTCGATTCGGAAAACCTGCGACTCGTCCAGCACGGACAGCACGCGGCGGTTGAGTTCCTTCGCACTGGCCAGGTCTGATCCGAACGGCTTTTCAATCACCACGCGGCGGAAAGCACCTTCCTTCTGCGTAACGACAGCGGCCTTGCCCAGCGTTTCCACCACGGGAGCAAAAAAGCGCGAGGGGATGGCAAGGTAGAAAATGGCGTTGCCGGGCAGCTTTTCCCCCAGCGCGCGAATGGCGTCCACATCCGTGAAATCCGCCTGCACGTATTCCAGCCGCTCCGCCAGCCAGTCCCATTGCGCGGCATCGATGCTGGGGGGATGGAACTCCGCATTGGGATCAGTGGTGAAGGACTGCATCATCGCAGTCAGCCCGTCGCGCCACTGCTTGGTGGTGCTGTCCACGCGATCCACGCCAATGATGCGGAAATCCGCGTCCAGCAGCCGGTTGCCCGCCAGATTGTAAAGCGCCGGCATGAGCAGCCGCTTGGTCAGGTCACCATGCGCGCCAAATATGACCAGGGTGCATGCGGGGGCCGGGCGCACGCCCGCGGGCATGACAGGATGCGGGGCCGCGGAAGCAGGTGTTGTGGAAATGTCAGATGATAGGGGCATGATCTCTCTAACCGTCCTTGCCTGTGCGCCACATGTTGAACAGGCGGAATAAACCGCCTGCGCGCTGGCGCAATGGATCAAGCGTGCACCGGGCACGCACCGATGGGCAATGCCTAGCACCGCATGGCACGGGCAACCTTGACCTTACCCCCGATTCGATTCCCGGTTTTGGGCCAGTCGTGCTGCTTGCACCTTCGCAGCACAGGCTCTAGGTGTCGCTACAGTTATCCGGCCCCGGCCTTTTGCCTGAATGGCCGGGCATGACAGGACAGGAAAGAACATCATGGGTTACCGCGTTGCGGTGGTGGGTGCCACCGGCGCTGTGGGGCGCGAAATCCTCAAGACTCTGGCCGAGCGCCAGTTCCCTGTGGATGAGATCGTGGCCCTCGCCTCCGCCCGCTCGGCGGGCAAGGAAGTCTCGTTTGGCGACAAGAAAGTGCTCAAGGTCCAGAACCTCGAGACCTTCGACTTCACCGGCTGGGATGTCGCCCTCTTCTCGCCCGGCGGCGCGGTTTCGGCCAAGCATGCGCCGCGCGCGGCCAAGGCTGGCTGCATCGTGATCGACAACACATCCCACTTCCGCATGGAACCGGATGTGCCGCTGGTGGTGCCCGAGGTCAATCCCAACGATGTGAAGAAGGCAAAGCGCGGCATCATTGCCAACCCCAACTGCTCGACCATCCAGATGGTGGTTGCACTCAAGCCTCTGCATGACCTGTTCACAATCAAGCGCGTTGTGGTGGCGACCTATCAGGCCGTGGCCGGTGCGGGCAAGAGCGGCATGGACGAACTGTTCAACCAGTCCCGTGGCAGCCTGGTGGGCGACCCGCTCAAGGCCGAGCAGTTCACCAAGCAGATCGCCTTCAACTGCATTCCCCACATCGACCGTTTCATGGATGACGGCGCGACCAAGGAAGAATGGAAGATGACGGTCGAAACCCGCAAGATCCTTGATCCCGACATTGCGGTTTTCGCCACCTGCGTGCGGGTTCCCGTGTTCATTGGCCATGCCGAGGCGGTGACGGTGGAATTCGAGGAACCCGTTGATATTGAACGCGCCCGCGCCGCATTGCGCGAAGCGCCGGGCGTGGTGCTGCACGACAAGCGCGAGGATGGCGGCTACGCCACTCCGCTTGAGGTGGCAGGCGAAGATGCGACCTATGTCTCGCGCCTGCGCATTGACCCGACCGTGCCCAACGGACTCGGCTTCTGGTGTGTAGCCGACAACCTGCGCAAGGGCGCGGCACTGAACGCGGTCCAGATTGCCGAGACGATGGTCGCCCTCGACCTGCTCGGGCACTGACATACACCCCGCCAGACTGCCCTGAACGGCGGTCTGGCGAGGTTGTACCGCCGTGGCGATGGCCGGGCGTCTCTCAACCTCGTGTTCCGGGCGTGCGTTGACCCGGACTTCTGCCGGGCGTAGGACCGAATTCAGACAAGGCGACGGAACAAACCGAAGCCATAACAGGGAAATTGACGAGACGACCATGCAGGATGTCCGTGATGCGCTCTATGTAGGGCAGCGAAGCGACGGAACTCTGACCAGGCGGCCTATGTCCCCACACCTCCAGGTCTACCGCTTCCGTCTTTCCATGTTTCTTTCCATCGCAAACCGCGCCGCCGGTGTTGCAGCCGCGGGCGGCTCGGCACTTGGGCTGTGCTGGATCAACGCGGCGGCGAAGGGACCCAAATCTTTCAGCAAGGTGCAGAAGGTCACCGGCAACCCGCTGGGGCAGCTGCTGCTGGCCGGGTGGGCGCTGGCGCTGGTCTACCACTTCGTGGCGGGGCTGCGCCACCTTGCGTGGGACAGCGGCTACCGCTTCTCCAAAAAGGAAATCAACGATGATGGCCCGGTGGCCGTGGGCGTGACCGTGGGCACGACGCTGGCGCTGGTGACCACCATCCTTGGTGTCGCGATCTGTCGTTCCCGCAAGAAGGCATCCTGACCATGAGCAATATGAAGAAGCCACATATCACGGTCATGCGTTCCCAGCTTTCGCGGGCACGCGGCCTGGGCTCGGGTCAGGCCGGTGTTGGCCACTGGTGGGCGGAACGTGCATCGGCGGTGGCCCTTGTGCCGCTGTCGGGCTGGTTCGTGATCCAGGTGTTCCGTCTGGCGGGCGCATCCCAGCCGGAAGTGGCGAAGTGGGGCGCGCATCCATTCAACACGACCATGATGCTGTCGCTGGTGATCCTGACCTTCTACCACACCCAGCTTGGGCTGCAGGTCATCATTGATGACTACGTGCACGGCAAGGCGCACCTGCCCGCAGGGCTGCTGATGAAGGGGATCGTCTTCCTTCTGGGGCTGTTCGGCACGGTTTCCGTACTGAAGCTGGCCCTTGCCGGCAGCACGAAGGGGCAGGTTGCCGCGGGCTGAGCCCCCGGTACCCCTTTCGCGCTGAACATGACATTCGCGGGCAGGCGGGCGGTTCATGCCGCCGGCCGTCCGAACGAGCATCGGGACACGTCCAAGAAATGAACGCGACCACTTCACCACTCACCGGCTCCTACAGGGTTGTTGACCACGCATATGACGTGGTTGTCGTAGGCGCTGGTGGCTCCGGCCTCCGGGCCACGCTGGGCATGGGGGCCGCTGGCCTCAAGACCGCCTGCGTGACCAAGGTTTTCCCCACACGCAGCCATACCGTGGCCGCCCAGGGCGGCATTGGCGCATCGCTTGGCAACATGGCCGAGGATAACTGGCGCTGGCACATGTACGATACCGTCAAGGGATCGGACTGGCTGGGTGACCAGGACGCCATCGAATACATGTGCCGCGAGGCAGTGCCTGCCGTGCAGGAACTCGAGCACATGGGTGTGCCCTTCTCCCGCACGGAAGATGGCAAGATCTACCAGCGCCCCTTCGGTGGCCACATGCGCAATTATGGCGAGGCGCCGGTGCCCCGCGCCTGCGCCGCCGCCGACCGTACGGGCCATGCCATCCTGCATACGCTGTACCAGCAGTGCCTCAAGCATAACGTCGAATTCTTTGTCGAATACTTCGCCATTGATCTGATCATGGATGAAGAAGGCGCGTGCCGTGGCGTCATGGCATGGTGTCTGGAAGATGGTACGCTGCACCGCTTCCGTGCGCAGAAGGTTGTTCTGGCCACTGGCGGCTATGGCCGCGCCTACCATTCATGCACCTCCGCCCACACCTGTACCGGTGATGGCGGCGGCATGGCGATCCGTGCCGGCCTGCCCATGCAGGACATGGAGTTCGTGCAGTTCCACCCCACCGGCATCTTCCCCGCAGGCTGCCTGCTGACGGAAGGCTGCCGTGGCGAAGGTGGCTACCTGACCAACTCCAAGGGCGAGCGCTTCATGGAACGCTATGCCCCCACGGCCAAGGACCTGGCATCGCGTGACGTGGTCTCGCGCGCCATGACCATCGAGATCAACGAAGGTCGCGGCTGTGGCCCGGAAAAGAACTACATCATGCTCCACCTTGAGCATCTTGGCCCCGAAATCCTGCACGAACGCCTGCCCGGCATTTCGGAAACGGCGCGCATCTTCGCGGGTATCGACGTGACCAAGGAGCCCGTGCCGGTGCTGCCGACGGTGCATTACAACATGGGCGGCATTCCCACCAACTATCATGGCGAGGTCATCCGCCCCACGGCTGATGATGTCGATGCGGTGGTGCCCGGCCTGATGGCGGTGGGTGAAGCAGCCTGCGTGTCGGTGCATGGCGCCAACCGCCTTGGCACCAACTCCCTGCTCGACCTTGTGGTGTTTGGCCGTGCCGCTGCCCAGCGCGCCGCAGCCACCATCAAGAGCGAGGAGACGATCCGGCCGCTGCCCGAAGGCGCAGGGGATGCCGCGATCGCGCGTTTCGACCGCCTGCGCTACGCCAAGGGTAAAACCCATGTTGCCGATATGCGCAGCAAACTGCAGCGTACCATGCAAAAGCATGCCGCCGTGTTCCGCAATACCGAAAGCCTTGCGCAGGGTGTGGAAAAGATCAAGGAAATCTGGTCGGAAATCCCCGATATCTCGATCAATGACCGCTCGCTGATCTGGAACAGCGACCTGATGGAAGCGCTGGAATTCGAGAACCTGCTGGCCAACGCCACCGTTACCATGGCCGGTGCCGATGCCCGCCACGAAAGCCGGGGTGCCCAGGCACATGATGACTACCCCGACCGTGACGACAAGAACTGGATGAAGCACACCGTCGCCCACATGACCGACGCGGGCGATGTCACGCTTAGCTACCGCCCCGTGCACATGAAAACGCTGACCGACGATGTGCAGGTCTTCCCCCCCAAGAAGCGCGTCTACTGACGTAACGGCGGAAAAGGAACGAGACGATGGTCGAATTCAGACTGCCAAAGAACAGCACGGTGGGCAAAGGCCGCATTTTCACGGCCACGCCCGGTGCCAGCAATGTCAAGAACTTCCGGATCTATCGCTGGAGCCCGGATGACGACAAGAACCCCGTGGTCGATACCTACGAGATTGATCTGGACAAGATCGGGCCGATGGTGCTCGACGCGCTGATCCACATCAAGAACGATGTCGACTCCACACTAACCTTCCGGCGCTCCTGCCGTGAGGGGATCTGCGGATCGTGCGCGATGAACATCGCGGGCGAGAACACGCTGGCCTGCCTCAAGCCCATCCGGGACATTGAGGGAGACATCGCGATCTACCCGCTGCCGCACATGCCGGTCATCAAGGATCTGGTGCCGGATCTGGACGGGGCCTATGCCCAGCTGCGCTCGATCGAGCCGTGGCTCAAGTCCGACACGCTGCCGCCGCCGGATTCGGAACGCCGCCAGAGCATCGAGGAACGCGCCGAACTGGATGGCATGTGGGAATGCATCCTGTGCTTCTGCTGCTCCACCTCGTGCCCGTCCTACTGGTGGAATGGCGACCGCTACCTTGGTCCGGCAACGCTGCTGGCGGCCTATCGCTGGATTGCCGACAGCCGCGACGAGCATACGGGCGACCGGCTGGATGCACTGGAAGATCCGCTCAAGCTCTATGCCTGTCGCACGATCATGAACTGCACCCAGACCTGCCCCAAGGGCCTGAACCCCGCCAAGGCGATCGGGCGGATCAAGGAACTGCAGCTTGAACGCAAGGCCTGATACCGGGCTGATGCATTCCTGATTGACGTAAAGGGCGCTGGATGTGAAAAATCCGGCGCCTTTTTCGTATCCGCCCCAGCTGAAAGGACAGGATCAGTGTTTGAGGGAAACCTGTCCACCCCCACCGGCCGCAGCCGCGCCTGGATCGACAGCCTGTTCGTGGACCATGCGATCCTGCGCCAGACCTGGACCAATTTCCGCACGGTCATTCCCGGCCGGGTCTATCGCTGCAACCACCCGACACCATGGCGGCTACGGCTGGCCACGCGGCGCTACGGGCTGAAAACACTGGTCAACCTGCGCGGGCACCGTAAATGCGGGTCCGATGCCCTGTCACGCGAAGCGGCCCATAATATCGGCCTGACCCATATCGACATGGCATTTGAAAGCCGCAATGCCCCGCACCGTGACCGCATAGAACGCTTTGAGCGGATTTACCACGACATCCGCTTTCCCATGCTCATGCACTGCAAATCCGGTGCAGACCGCACGGGGCTGGCGGCAGGGCTTGTCATCTTGTTCGAAGGGGGCACGGCACAACAGGCGCTACGCCAGCTTTCATGGAAGAACGGCCACTTCAACACTTCACGCACAGGAGTGCTTGATGCCTTCTTCCTGCGCTACCAGGCAGAAGCCGAAGGGCGCATTGCGTTCATGGACTGGGTCCGCACCGAATATGATGAAGACCGCCTGCGCGCGGACTTCCGCGCGGGTCGGATCGCGGCCTTCATGAATGACAAAGTCCTGCGGCGAGAATGATCCCGCTGTTTCAGTACGCCCCCATTGAACGGACAAGGTCAAGCACGCGGCGGCGTGTGCTGCTATCCTCGATTCCATAATAGGCCCGCACCAGTTCGATGGTCTCACGGCGCGAGAAGAGACCCAGATCCTCGGTAGCAGCGGACGAAGGCGTCTCGGCTACCACCATAGTCTCGGCAAGCTGCACGCCCGGCTCGGACACACCTTCCGGCCCGGCCGTGCCCGCATCCATGCTGTCAACCGCGTCGGGCAGCCCCACAAAGAAAAAAGCCACCGGGACATCCAGGACACAGGCCAGATCATACAGCCGTGACGCCCCCACCCGGTTACGACCGCGCTCGTATTTCTGGACCTGCTGGAATGTAAGGCCCAGGGCATTGCCCAGACGCTCCTGTGACATGCCCAGCAATGTGCGCCGCAAGCGGATACGGTTACCAACATGCACATCAACAGGATTGGATGTTGCTGGCATTTTCCCGGTCACAATAATGGCCTTACCTTCCGTGTCTGATATTCTAGAGCCCACCGAAAAAGAGAATAATTTTGATGTCTGTCCCGGATGTTAAGGCTTTCTAAATCAAATCACGCTATAATATATCCTATTTTTATATGGAATCATTCCAAGACAAGGCTGGAATGCATAAAATTTTCCAATGCTGCGAAAGAGAGAAAAAATTAGGAAAATATTCATGCATTTTAAATGCATGAATATCGGCCCCTCAGTTACTGCTTAGGTCGGCCAACCGGGATCAACCCGCACGTTTACTGCGCCAGAAACCAGCCAGACCGACAGCCAGCACAAGCACCAGCGGAATCCAGCGCCCGAACCGGCCAAAAACCGTACAGGGCAGGGCATCAGGCACGGCATGGACCAGCACCCCTTGCAGCCCCCAACCCAGACGCGCAAGTTCATGGCCACGACCGTCATAAACGGCCGAGATTCCGGTATTGGCAGCACGCGCCACCGGCAGGCCTTCTTCTACCGCACGCATCCGCACCGCTGCCAGATGCTGGCGGGGGCCTGCGCTATTGCCATACCAGGCATCGTTCGTGCTGTTCAGCAGCCATGTCGGCCGGTCATGGGGATCAACGACCTGCCCTGAGAAAATCACCTCGTAACAGATCAGCGGCCCCACCGGGGCAATGCCGGGCAGGTGCCATGTCTGTACTGCAGGGCCGGGGGTCATTCCCTCCCCCGGCACAACATGAAAGGGCAGAAGTGCGGGCTGGTACTCACCAAAGGGAACCAGATGCGCCTTGTCATAAACGGCGGCGGCCACACCATCAGGCGGCAGCAGAGCCGCCATGCTGTTACGCCAGTGATGGTCATCCTGCAGCCATCGCACGGTACCGATCACACCAGCATCAGCCCCCTGGCCTGCCTGCGCGATCATGGGGCGCGCAATGTCATCTTCCAGCAACAGGCCGGGAAAGGCCGATTCAGGCCAGGCGAATACGACCGGCCGCCCCTGTGCCTGCGCAACACCCTGTGCCACCCCCTCACGGGTCAGGCCAAGATAGCGGCGAAAGATCGCAACATCTGCATTCCCGGAAATCTTGTCGGATTCCGGCACATTGCCCTGCACCAGTACCACTTCGGGGTTATGACCATAGGTATCGTGCAGGCTGCCCAGACGCAGCGCACCGGCCCCGACCCACACCACCACAAGACCCAGACAGGCCAAGCGCCCCACACGCTGGTATAACGGCGCAAGCGAGAGCAGGCAGGTCAGCAGGGTCAGTCCATCCACCCCGATCCAGGCAGCGGGCTGGATCAGGACATCGCCCGCAAAGCCTGGAAATTCCCAGACACTGCCCGGCGGATTCCATGGGAAACCGCTGAATACATAGACCCGCGCCATATCCGTCAGGGTCCATAGCGCGGCCAGAACCACCAGCCGCCCCGTGCCGCGCGGCACAAGCCGGGACACACCGGCCGACAGAGCGCTCAGCGGCGCCAGGATCAGCGCACAACCGGGGGAAGCGAGTGGCACCAGCCACCAGAAATCGTCCGCCCGCAGCAAGATGGCATACATGAGCCAGTACAGCCCGACACTGTACAGTCCCATGGCAAACAGGAAACCGCGCCTTGCCGCCTCCCGCCAACCCATGG